>JBDTKD010000084.1:0-20672 GCA_039935515.1 Bradyrhizobium sp. | reverse complement strand
CGGCAGCTTGAGCTTTGCGCCGGGACGAAGCAGAGCCGGCACGGAAAGATTGACCGTCAGCGTGCGGGCCATCTTGTCGATGCCGAACCATTTCAGCCCGATCGCCCGCCCCGGCATCCTTTGCGCGGCCGTGTCCAGCGGACGGCGCAGCGTCGCCACCACATAGGCGCCGGTGCCCCAATTCCGGCCGACAGGAATTTTGACCTGCGCGGTGCCTTCGCTGACGTCGGTGGTCTGCGTCGTCAGCAGGCGGTCGCCCAGCACGTTGATGGTAAGCTTGCCGGCCGTGCGCGCGTTCACCGACACCACCATGGTGTCGCCGGATTGGTATTCCGGTTTGTCGATCGAGGTTTCCAGGAGATCGGGGGTGTCGGCGCTGCCGTCGGAATACCAGCCGACATCGAACTGAACCGAGGTAAGCGGCCCGTCGGCCTCGGTCGATTTGACGTCGAGGCGATAGCGGCCCGGCTGCGGCGACAGCGTAATCCGCGACGGCTTGTCCGCTGCGACCGTGACATCGCCATCGGCGACGCGCGTGGTTGATTTGACCGGCTCATATTCCCAGGACGAATTCTGGCGATACCACTGGTAATGGGATTCGATCTTCAAGAGCTCGTAACGCAAGCCATCGCGCGCCAGCGGCTGGCCATCGAGTGCGACGAACACGACGTCGAAACCGGCCTTGTCGCCTTCGGCGACGTTCCTGTCGCCGAACAGCGGCTTCACGCCGATCATGGCCGCTGCGGGCGTCACCGGCAGCACCACTTTCCGCTCCACGGCGCGGCCGCCGGCCTCCGCCATGCGGATAAAGATCTGGGCTTCCTGCGGACGTGTCGAGGTCGGCGGTTTTGCCAGGCTGACCGGAAAGGTCGCGACGCCATTGGCGTCGGTTTCGGGCAGGTTCTCGATCGGAGTCCGCTCGTTGCTGGTGGTTTCCTCGTCGGCGACGCCGAACTGATATCCGGCAAAGCCCGGGCGTTCCGCCGCTTGTGCCACCAAAAGGTCGCCCTCCAGCTGCAGTTCCGAGGCGGGTGCACCATACAGGAAATGGCCGTCGACCTTCAATTCCACCGCCGCATCGGCCTTGATGGCCTTGTCCTTGCTGGCGATATCGAATTCGATCCGTTCGGGGACGTGATCCTCGACCATGAAGGTGGTTTCTCCGACCGGCGCGGCTTTCGGGTCGGTGAACGCGCGCACCCGCCAGGTTCCTGCCGGCACGGCGGAATTGAGCGCCACCGCGAGGCTTCGCCCGCCGGCGCCCTGGTCGGCCAGGACAGCCCTGCGGAATTCGACGCCGTCGGGACGCTCGATCGCCAGCGTCAGCGGCCCGCCGGTGACGGCATTGCCCTGGCCGTCGCGCAGCAAGGCGGTCAGATAGACCGTTTCGTTGGAGCGATAGACGCCGCGTTCGGCATAGACAAAAGCATCGGCGCCAACCGGCACCGCCCGCCCCGCGACGCCGCGGTCCGACAGGTCGAACGCATCGGCTTTCAGGCTGAGAAAGGCGTAGTCGGCTTTCTCGCCGGTCACCGTCACCATCGCGGGTGACAGGCCGCCCTCGCCGCGCGCAAGGCCGGCCTCGAACAGCACGTGACCGGATTCGTCAGTCTTGCGGGTTGCGAGAATTTCGTTGTTGCGCGCGACCAGCCGCACCTCGGCCCCGGCGACCGCATCGGTCGAGGCCAGCGAATTGACGAACACATGGATGCCGTCATTGCCGGAGAACGCTGTGAGGCCGAGATCGGAAACGATGAACCATTGGGTCGCAAGCTGGCTGTCGTCGTCGCTGCCGGGGCCCTTGGCCGCCGCCGTCATCACATAGACCCCGGGCTGCAGGTCGCCGAGCGCCTGGTCGACCGGGAATGCGGTCGTGACATCCTGATTGAGCGTGGTCGCCGTGGCCAATTCGCCCGACCAGACTTTCACGCCCCGCTCGTTGCCAAGGTTGGAAAGCTCGTATCTGTTGAGGGCGCGCTGGAAGTCGCTGTCGACCACGGTGTTGATCAAATTGCGATCGCCGATCCGAAACACGTTCACGGTCACCGCCGGGGTGTTGACGCTGACCAGCGGAATGCCGCGCTGGCCGGTGCGCGGCAGCACATAGGCGCGCCCGGTGAAGCGCACGAACGGCTTGCGGTCGCGGACATAGATGTTGAACTCGGCCGATTTCGGCAGGCCCTCCTTCACCGCGGACGGCAGGCCGGCGCGCAGCACGATATTGTAGCGCTCGCCGTGCTTGAGGCCGTCGACGCAAAGCTGCCTTTCCTCCGACGACAGCGCCGGCTTGTCGCTGCCCGCGAGTGCGAGGAACGGCGTGAAGTCGGTCCGCTTGGCGAGATCCTCGGAGAACTGGAAGCAGGCTCGCGGCGAGGCCGAGTCGGAATCCACGGTGTAGTCGAGCAGCCGGAAGCCATGCTCGTCGCGCATTTTTTCGTAGCGCCCGCGCACATCGGCGACCTCGCGCAGATCGAGCGACAGCCGCAGCGCATCGAGCGCCGGACGCCACAGCTTGCGCTCGGACAGCGCCCGGCCGAGCACCGCCAGCGCGTCGGCCTCATCGGCGGCGTTGCCGGCACGCTGATAGGCGATGTAGGCCGCGGTCGAGGCACGTTCCAGCAGGAACGTCTGTTCGCTGCTGTTGGCCGGGCTGATCTGGAAGATGGTGCGGGCAAGCCGCAGCCAGTTGGCGCTGTCGTCGGGCGTGGTGGCGGCGATTTGCCCGAGGATCTGCAGGCCGGTGCGGAAATCGCTGCGTTTGAAGGCGGCGTCGGCATCGGTGCGCAGGCCCGTCCCCGACTTGGCGACCGGACCCGCCTCGCTCTTGATCCGGGCTTCCAGCTTGATCGCGGAATCGGCGAGGTCGTCGCGTCGGAAAGCCTTGTCCGCCGCTTGCGCCGCAACAAGGCCAAACGCCAGCGTGGCGCAAAGTGTCGCGGCGCGAACCAAACCGATCATGACGGAGCTCCCTGGCGCCGATGAGCGCCGTGCATGGAAAAGAAAGGCGCGAAAGGTGACGGACTCATGACCACAAAACCGGGGTAGCGGAAAGTGGCATGCGGCATGGCCGGGGCGGTCTGTGGCGCGCGCCCCGAGGCGGGGTGGGCGCGGCTTGGCGCGATAAGGCCGACCGCTGCGACGGGTCCGCCCCCCTGCTTGGTCGGTCAGCCGGCGAAAATGGTTCGGAACCGGCTTGGCGTCACAGCGGATTTTTCATATTGGCAGTGTTATGAAGGCGAGGCGGCCGGGTCGCCGGACGGTCCCATAGCTCAACTGGATAGAGTAACGGATTTCTACTCCGTGGGTTGCAGGTTCGAATCCTGCTGGGATCGCCAATTAAATCAATGGTTTCCGAGAATTTTCCGATCTTGTTTCCTGGCGCGCCTTGTCGCAAATGTTCCCTTCTCCGGCTTGTCCCTTTTGAAAATGCCGGTGGTCCCTTTAGAATTTTGCACTGTCCCAATTTCCGGTGCTGATTTAGGCTGATCGGCAGTTCAAAAACGGGGGTGAGGCTGATGATGACCAACGACGAACTAGAAGGCCGAATTCGGGCAATTGAGGCCGTTCTGGCCGAGCTACGAGAGGTAACGCCCGATGTTATTGACGCAGCTAAGGCATACTTGAGAGACCCAACCCGGTCGCGCGATCAAAAGATGGCAGAGATGCGGCTTCACATCAGCGGCCATCTCGACCAACACGCGGAAAAAGCCCTCGATGATCTGAAGGGGCGCAAAAATCATAAATGATCGGAGGCCGCATCAGTTGGCGGCCTCTTTCATTTTGTTGCTGTAGCCGGCATGGGCATCGGCCGCTCGAGTTGCTGTTCAAAACCCGCGGCAATGGCAGACGCAAGCTGGCGCCTGACAGGACGGCCGAGATTCAGGCGCGGCTTGCCGCCATGGGCGTCAAGGTTGTTCTCATGCCGAACGGTATGCTCCACGGATTGCCCCATCAACCGGACAGCCAACACTTGACCCCCGAAGGCTATCACATGTTGGCCGAACAGCTCGTCGGTCAGGTGGCCGCCGCGCTAGGGCACTGACATCGTCAGTCTGGTTTACGACCCGTCATGCCAGAAATATCTCGCCGAGACGGTGAGGCACCAACAAAGTTGGATGTGACTGCCTGCGCCTCGCCGCGCTTTGGCACCCTGAACTGTGATCTGGCTCACAAGTCTCCCGCCGCAACCGAGTTAACGTTGCCTCCAGCCTGTCTGAACCCAAGAGCGCAATGGAGGCGGTAAAATGGAGACAATCCTAAGAGCTCTCACACGTGCATCAAGAACCGATGGCGACGTCGACGGACTCAAGACCGTTTTCATATTTTGCGGAGTTGGGCTGTTGGCGTCGCTGCTGTTCGTGATCGCCGGGTTTGATTTGGCCGGAGTCTTCTGACAGAAATTCGCCGCTATCTTCGCTGCAGTCCGTTCCGGGCCCGCGGACCGGGCGTCGATGTCGTGGCCTGCCGCTTCGAATGAAGGAGGCGCTGCCGCGGATTCCAAGGGATGCTATGCTCCGGCGCGAATCAGGAGGTTCACATGATTGCTGACAGCAATAGCAACATCGCCTGGCACAGGGTTCAGCTCAAGAGGAACCGGGACGCCTTGAAGGCCCTGGAGACCGCCCGGTTTACGATTGGCGAGATCGCCAGTTCGAAGAGAGCCGGCGAAACCCAAAAAGCCATCGCCGAGCTGAAGCGAAAGATTGCGGAATCCGAACGATGCATTGCGGCGTATGAGCGCCGAACCAAGCGGCCTGTGGCAACCGATCTTCAAAGTCTGGCCAGCGTAAGCTGGGGCAGTTGGAATACCCGCGGCAAGGGCCGGCCTCCTCTCACGGAAGCGTAAGCCGTCTCCGGGTTGCCCGATTGGCGCCTCCAGGCGGCGATTCGAGTTCGGCTGGTCACCTGCCCGGCCGTTATTGCCATGTCCTGGGCGTTTGCCTCCGCCGACCTCGGCTTGATCCCGCCGCGTTCCCGACGAAACCATTTTTGGACTGCCAAGAAACCATTTCGGCGGGCGGCGCAATGACCCCGAAACGGATGCCTGCCAGCCTGACCGGTACCGATCAAACAAAGGAGTTCGATCATGTGGACGGTTCTCAGCCTGATCTATCGCCAATATTGCTGGGCCCGCTTGATGGAGATGCGCAAGTCTCATCTCTCGACGGCCCACTGATCCGAAAGGCACGACGGCGCCGCGCCTTCACGACCAACCCCGTTGGCTCAACCTTGAGCCCAGGCGCGGCAGCGCCCAATTGACGGGCATAGCCTGCCAACGGTCACCCGCCGGCAGCCCTGCGCGTCGAAGCATCGGCACTCGACTTCGCCTCGCTCCGCGCCGGCCGGCGAAGTCCGGCATCGACAGCTGCCATGCAACGCGGCACACTTGCATTTTTTGCGATGGCAGCCCGTGCGCTGGTTCAACAAGCGTGAGCACAAGGAAGTCTGGGAAGACATCAAATTACCGATGTCGGATGACTTCGAAGCTGCCCGCAAGCTACGCGAAATCTGCAATTCGGCCGCCAGCAGCGCGGAAAAAGCCGGCAGTCAAACCGGAGCCGGCGATGCCGCCCGGCACGAGGCGGAACGGTACAAGCGCGCCGCCAAGGTGGCGATGGAAATAGCCATCAAGATCTCCGACGACCTGCTACGGGATGCCGCCGTCTGCCAGATCGTGGTGTTGTGCATGAAAGCGAACGATCTGAAACCCGCAGCCATCCTGTTTCGGGCCGTGCAGGACCCCTCGCTGAGGGAAAATTTGTTGCGCGAGCATCCGGCGCTGCGGCAGCTCGTCGAGTGAACCGGGCCAGATCCCATGAGGCCGCGTTCCCCGATCCACAACCAATTCCAGCTGAAATAGCCGGGTAGATTCACCCGAGGAGAGATCCCGGCTACCCGGCTATCCGAGCCCAATCGGACGGCTCGACGGGCTAAACAAAGCGGCGAAATTCCGTTCCAGGAAAAATGGCTCCGATCCGGGGCCATCGATCTCACCTGTTGTGTTTCTTCATCATCTCAATGGTGCCGGCACCGCCTCAGGCCCGCCTGAACGCGATGGCGCCTGCGACCGACCTCGCGCGGGTTCGGACGGCATGGCCGTCATTGCCGCTTTGCACGATCCACTGACCGTTTTCGTGACCGACAATCTTGCCGACATGGTGACGCCAAACCACGATGGCGCCGACCGACGGACCGCCAGCGTTATATCCGTAGTGCGCCCAGGATCGCGCCAGATTGTAGGAAGGACCGGGATCGGCGCCGACCTGCCCGCGCATATACCATCCGCACCAGGCCCGGGGCCTGCCCCCACCGCCATGGTAACCGTATCGGGTGGCATAGTGGTCATGATGCCGGGTGGCATAATGATGGTGGTGACGGGAAGCGTGATGATGATGGGGGTGCCGTGACCGGGCTTCTGCATTCGATGCCAACGCGCAGAACACCACCGTTGCAGCTGCGATGTGACGGATCATGGGGTTTCCTTGAGCAGGGGGAAGATCGCTTCACGCGATCGCCAAAGCCGCTGGCCCGGGTAAATTAAATGGGAAGTACCCAGCGGCGCGATTTAAACCTGATTTAATTACGGATCCCACCCACCGTAATTGAATACCAGCCCTGCCGTTTAAGATGCCGCAGATGGCCAGAATAAGGCACGAATATGCGATTTTGGACCGCCTGCGATGCTATTTCGCAGGGCAGATTTAAATGCTAAATTCTCCGATTTTTAATCGGCGGTCGGCGGGGGAGGCCGAGCGGCCGCCCGGCGCGCTGCCGCTGGCGGCGACCGATCATGGAGCCTCTAACCCCTCCCCCAACGCACAACGCCGCCGAAAGCGGAATATGTTCGCTTGGCGACGTTGGCTGGTCACCGGGCCCATTAAATCCCCCGGCGTCAGGTTGGTGTGCGCAGACGGCGCCAAGGTTCAAAGCCGCGCCTGTCCGACGGCAGGTCCTGCTCTGTTCAAGGAAGTAGCAGGTCCGGCTCGTCTGCGGGCCCGCGTGCCGGCCTTATCATGGCGTGATCGCCTTGCTGGCGTCATGCCAAATCTGATCCTTCAGGGCGATCAGCGGCGACGGCGGCAACGTCGCCGGCGGTTCGGTCCGCTTGATGCCGTCGGCGACCAGACTGGCGACATCGATCTCGCCGTCCGTGTAGTAGGGGTCCCCGCCGCCGTTCCGCCCGAACAGCGTCGGGCCTATGCCGGATATCTGGAACAGCGCATCGACCATTCCCGCTGCACGCAAATCCCGCATCAGCAAATCCCGTTCGGCATCGATGTCGGGACCGATATGATGTGTCACCTGCACGGTATAACGACTGAGGCCGACCCCGCGGTCATACGTCACCGCGCCGAGCCAGACCGGACGGCCGTCCGTGCCCTTCTCGAGCACCAGCCACAGGCGAACATGGTGCCGCCGGTCCGCGCTGTTGCCGTCCGGCTTTTCGAACGCGAGCTGCTCCTTTTTCCCCTGATAGTAAAGCGGACTGACCGGTGCATCGTGATAGGGCCGGTCGAGCACAACGCTGCCGACGATTTCGACGCTGGTCCGCCATGTGACGGGGTCGGCTGGAAACCAGCCCGCCGCCTGCATCGCCAGGAGAACGTCGTCCCGGCTGCCGACCAGCCCGACATTGAGCGCATCGCCGGGAATCCCGGTGCCGGTTCGCGTCACCATCGGCAGCGAAGCGAGCCCCGGTTCGTGCTCGTGATGGGTCCACAGCGCCGGGAGCACGACATAGGCCAGCCCGACATAGAGCGTTGCTGCGGTCGCCAGAACGGACAGTCCGCGCCGCTTGGTGGAGAGCAGTTTCATCGGATCACGCTCTGCGCCGTGCAACTCGGCCGTCGAACGGGTGTTGAAGCCTGGCAGTTCATCTTCCGGGAAAACCGGGACGGAGACCAGACGTTGGTCCGACCGGATCGTCAAGATGCGGGCCTGCCATCAGATTAAATGGTGGCTTGCCGGCGCGCGCGGCTGTAAAAGCCGCTCCTATCGTGCGGGCGTCGGCATCCGCGGATGCGACGCGAAACCGATCGTCTACACCAACGATGAAAGCGACAAAAACCCGGCCATGAGTGGATTCAAGGAACCCAGCTTCGCAGACCGGCAAAAGGCGGCGCGGCAGGCGAAACAGAACATTTTAAACAAATTTCGCGCCAAGCCGGGACCCGATGATCCCGAGGTGGCGCAAAAGCGCGCCGAACGCGAGGCGCTTGCGGCGGGGCGCGCCAAGGCCAGGGAGGCCCGCGACGCAGAAAAGGCCGAACAAAAACGCCGGGCGGCCGAAGCGGCTGAGCAGGCCGCAGCGCTGCTTGCCCGCGAAAAGGCCGATGAAACCGCCAGGCAGGCGGCGACTGAAGCCGAGCAGAAGGCGAAGCGCGACGCGCGCTACGCGGCCCGCAAGGGCAAGGGCAAGAAGAAATAGCCGAACCACTTGTGCTCGCCTGGCCTACCGCAGGCCCGCCTCCCATTGGGACGAGCCTGCAGGGCAAGCGAAGCGGCGACGCCTACTTCTTTATGTCGTCCTTCTTCATGCTGTCCTTCTTCATGGCATCGTCCTTCTTCATGCCATCCTTCGACATCGTGTCCTTCTTCATCGTGTCCTTGGACATGGTATCCTTCTTCATCATGCTGTCCTTGCCCATCTTGTCCTCGGCGAAGGCCGCGGGGGCGAGCACGAGGCTGAGCGCGATGGAAGCGGCCGAAATGCCGCATGCGAGGCGGGTGGTGATGGTCATTGCAAATTGATCCCTTCGAAGCCGGTTTTGAAAGCGACGAATGCCGCTGTCTTCAAAACGGCCGCGCCGGCCGGATTGTTACGCCCCGCCCGAAATATTTTCCGACGCCGGGGGTTTTGAAACATCCTCGGAGGATCAAAAACATGCGGGTTGGTCTTCATTCCGCCGAATCTTGCGGTAAGTGTGCGCTGCAGCAATCCTGGGGCGCGCGCCAGGCTCAATCCGAATTAACAGACTCTCAATCTCGACTATCGAACCATCGAACTATCGAACTAGAGGAAGTTCGGGCCAAGGCGCGCTAGATAGCGTCATCGTCGCGCCGAACAGTTCAATCAAAAGCATACAGGGAGATTTCCATGCTTACACGTCGCCACGTCATCGCCACCGCGCTTGCCGCCCCCGCCGTCCTGCGCCTCGGGACCGGAACGGCGCATGCCGCGACCACTCTGAAAATATCGCACCAGTTTCCCGGGGGAACGATCGACAAGGGCGACTTCCGCGACCGCCTGACGCGGGTGTTCGCCGCCGAAGTGGCCAAGCGCAGCGGCGGCGACATCGTCGCCGAAATCTACCCGAACTCCTCGCTGATCAAGACCAACGCGCAATTCTCGGCCATGCGCAAAGGCGCGCTCGATATCAGCCTGTATCCGCTTCCCTATGCCGGCGGCGAATTGCCGGAAACCAATATCGGCCTGATGCCCGGCCTCGTCACGACCTACGATCAGGGCCTGCGCTGGAAGAACCAGCCGGTCGGTAAGATGTTGACGGATTTCCTGGCCGACAAGGGCATCATCATGCTGACCTGGATCTGGCAGGCCGGCGGTGTCGCCAGCCGTTCGCACCCCATCGTGGCTCCCGAAGACGCCAAGGGCCTCAAGGTCCGCGGCGGTTCGCGCGAAATGGACATGGTGCTGCAGACCGCGGGCGCGGCCGTGCTGTCGGTCCCGTCGAACGAAATCTATGCGGCGATGCAGACCGGCGCCTGCGATGCCGGCATTACCTCCTCCACCAGCCTGATCTCGTTCCGGCTCGAGGAGGTCGCAAAGTCCCTGACTTCAGGAGCCGGCGCATCCTACTGGTTCATGCTGGAGCCGCTGTTGATGTCGAAATCGATTTTCGACGCCATGCCGAAAAAACATCAGGACATCATTGTCGCCGTCGGCTCCGAGCTCGAAGCCTACGGCAGGAAAGGCGCCCAGGCCGACGACATCGAGGTGGCCAAGGTCTACGAAAAGGCCGGCGCCAAGATCAGCGCGCTCGATGCGGCCACGGTCGGCAAATGGCGCGACATTGCCCGCGATACCGCGTGGAAGGACTACGCCGCGAAGACAGCGAATGCCGCCAAGCTGTTGAAACTCGCCTCCGACGTCACCGCATGATGCATGGTCCGCTTCCGGATCAGAATGACCGTTCCAACGCCGCCGCGGGCCATGCGCTCGTGGCGGCGTTGGAACGCGCGCTCGCGCTCTGCAACCGCATCATCGTCTTCCTGGCGGCGATCGCGCTGATCGCCGCCAGCTCCATCCTGAGCTACAGCGTACTTGGCCGCGCCCTGTTCCATAGCCCGAATTACTGGCAGGACGAGGCGGCGGTGTTTCTGCTGGTCGGTGTGGCCTTCATGACATCGGCGTATGTGCAGGGCCAACGCGGCCATATCGGCATCGAGGCATTCGTCGAATTGCTGTCGCCGATGGCCAACCGGGTCCGGCTCTGGCTGGTCGACGTGGCGAGCCTGCTGTTCTGCGCGTTCTTCGCCTGGAAATCCTGGACGCTCACCCATGAGGCCTGGGTCGAGGGCCAGGTCTCGAATTCGATGTGGTCGCCGCCACTCTCGATTCCTTACGGACTGATGGCGGTTGGCATGTCGCTGCTGTGCGTGCAGATCCTGCTTCAGATCGTCATTCCGATCAGCGCTGCGACGCGCCGATGACGGTGCTCGGAATCGGCATCAGCTACGCGCTCGCGACGCTGTTTGCGATGTTCTCGGGGATGCCGATCGCGTTCGCGCTGGGGGCGGTGGCCGTCGTGTTCATGGGCATCTACATGCCCGCGGCCTCGCTCGATACGGTGACGCAGAATGTCTACGAGGAAATGGCTTCGATCACCCTGCTGTCGATTCCGCTGTTCATTCTCAAGGGGGCTGCGATCGGCAGATCCCGCGCCGGCCAGGATCTGTATTCGGCGTTGCATGCCTGGCTGCACCGCGTTCCCGGCGGGCTCGGTGTCGCCAATGTGTTTGCCTGCGCGCTGTTTGCGGCGATGGCCGGATCCTCGCCCGCGACCTGTTCGGCGATCGGCTCGGCTGGCATCCCGGAAATGCGCAAGCGCGGTTATTCCGGCGGTTTCGCGGCCGGCATCATCGCCGCCGGCGGCACGCTCGGCATTCTGCTGCCGCCCTCGATCACCATGATCCTGTTCGCGGTCGCGGCGGAGAAGTCGCTGGGAAGGCTGTTCCTCGCCGGCATCGGTCCGGCCCTGCTGCTGGTGTTACTGTTCGGCGGCTATGCCGTGATCCACTTTCGCAAGGAATATGCCGTAGCCCACGCCGTCCATGCCAAGACCGGCGCGACGTCGGCCATCCTCATCCGCGACGATTTCACCCTGGCCGAGCGCTTCAGCGTGCTGCCGCGGGTGCTGCCGTTCGTGCTGCTGCTGACCGGGGTAATGGTGGCGCTTTACGGCGGCTACGCCACGCCCTCGGAGACCGCCGGGCTCGGCGGCCTGCTTGCGCTGGCGCTGATTGCGCTGATCTACGGTGTATGGCGGCCCACCGACCTGGCGCCGATCCTGAAATCGACGATCCGCGAATCCACCATGCTGATGATGATCATCGGCATGTCGCTGTTGTATTCCTATGTCATGAGCTACCTGCACATCTCGCAGTCCGCCGCAGAGTCGATCGTCGCCATGCACCTGCCGCGATGGGAATTGCTGGCCGCGATCCTTGTGCTGGTCGTCGTTCTCGGTTTTTTTCTGCCGCCGGTCTCGATCATCCTGATGACCGCGCCGATCATCCTGCCGCCGCTGCGGGCTGCCAATTTCGACATTGTCTGGTTCGGCGTTGTCATGACCATCGTGATGGAGATGGGACTGATCCACCCGCCGGTAGGCCTCAATTTGTTCGTGATCCGCAACGTCGCGCCGGATATTTCGCTGAGCGAAGTGATCTGGGGAACATTGCCGTTCGTGCTGCTGATGATGCTGGCCGTGGTCCTGCTGTGCTTGCTGCCCGGCATTTCCACGTCCTTGCCCGATCTGGTGATGGGACCGGATGGCGGCAGGTAGCGAGTGGCGCGCGATTGCGACGCCCGCTCACCTCATCCGGGCAGCGGCTCGATCTCGGCGAGTTCGACGCCTTCCTGCACGATGTCACCGACCTTGCATTTGATCACCCTCAGCACGCCGGCAAACGGCGCGCGCAAGGTCTGCTCCATCTTCATCACCTCAAGCGTCAGGATCGGCGCTCCCTTCTCAAGGCGGGCGCCTGCCTCGGCCAGCAACGCCACGACCGTCCCCGGCAGCGGCGCCACGATCTTGTCCTCGCCGACTTGCTCCTCGTCGTCGCCGCCGAACGGATCGACCCAGTGCAGCTCGAAGCGGCCGTTGTGGGTTCGCAGGTAAAGTTCGTGGCCATCGATCACGGACACCACCCGCGAGATGACACCGTCGAGGGTCAAATCGATTTCGCCTTCGTCGTTGACCGCGCAGGCAAACGCTGCCTCGCGGTGGCCGACCGTCACGGTCGAAGGTCCGGCGCCATAGCGCAGCATCACCCTGTGCTCGCTGCCCTGTCCTTGACGGAAGGAAAATTCCCGCTGCCGCCGACCGACGGGCATCCAGCCGAAGGTTCGCCACGGCGAGTGTGCATCGCCGCGCGCGGCCGCTTTTTCGTCGGCGAGGATGGCGGCCACAGCCGCGCAGAGCTCGAGGTCGCCGGCCTCGTTTGCCCCTTCCGTCAGGTTCTTCAGCTCGCGCTCGATGAAACCGGTGTCGATGGCATTGGCGCGCACGTCGGGATGGGTCACCAGCGCCGACAGGAACGGAATGTTGGTGACGACACCGCGGACGTCGATCTCCTGCAGCCCGTGATCGAGCTTGTCGATCGCGGCCTGACGTGTCGGCGCCCAGGCGATCACCTTGGCGAGCATTGCGTCGTAATAGGGCGAGACCGTATCCCCCTCGCGGTAGCCGGCATCGATGCGCAGGCCATCTACGGCTTTGGGCGTATGCCAGGTCCTGATGCGGCCGACCGACGGCATGAAATTCTTCCCTGGGTTTTCCGCATATACCCGGGCTTCGATGGCGTGTCCGTTGAAGCCGACGTCCTGCTGCGTCAGCGGCAATTTTTCGCCGAACGCCACCCGCAATTGCCATTCGACCAGATTGATCCCGGTGATCAGTTCGGTCACGGGATGCTCGACCTGCAGGCGGGTGTTCATCTCGATGAAGAACACGTCCTTGCCGTTGGAGACAAACTCGATGGTGCCGGCGCCGACATAATTGACCGCCGCGGCGGCCTTGCGCGCGGCGGCGCACACGGCGTCCCGCTGGGCCGGACCGAGGGTCGGCGACGGCGCTTCCTCGATCACCTTCTGGTGCCGCCGTTGCAGCGTGCACTCACGCTCGAACAGCGACAGCAGATTGCCGTGGCTGTCGCCGATCACCTGCACCTCGATATGGCGCGGATGATTGACGTATTTCTCGATCAGCATGCGGTCGTCGTCGAACGCGGCCTTGGCCTCGCGCTTGGCGCTGACGATTGCGGCCTCAAGCTCGGTTGCCGAACGCACGATCCGCATCCCGCGGCCGCCGCCACCGGCCGACGCCTTGACCAGCACCGGAAAGCCGATGCTGTCGGCGGCCCGGGCCAGCGTCGCCGCGTCCTGGGCCTCGCCGTGATAGCCCGGCACCAGCGGCACGCCGGCCTTTTCCATCAGGGCCTTGGAGCCCGATTTGGACCCCATCGCGACCATCATCTCGGCGGTAGGGCCGACGAACACCAGGCCCGCATCCACGCAAGCCTGGGCAAAGCCGGCATTCTCCGACAGGAAGCCGTAGCCGGGATGAACGGCTTCCGCAGCGCTGCGGCGCGCGGCGTCGATTACCCGTCCGATATCGAGATAGCTGTCGCGCGCCCGGGCCGGCCCGAGCAGC
Source organism: Bradyrhizobium sp. (assembly GCA_039935515.1). Classification (GTDB taxonomy): domain Bacteria; phylum Pseudomonadota; class Alphaproteobacteria; order Rhizobiales; family Xanthobacteraceae; genus Bradyrhizobium. The sequence continues at coordinate 6,777 of JBDTKD010000084.1, read as the reverse complement.
ACCGCCTCATCGGCTTCGGCGACATGCATCGCACCGCGATCGGCCTCGGAATACACCGCTATGGTGCGCAGGCCCATCGCCCGCGCCGTTCGGATGACGCGGCAGGCGATCTCGCCGCGATTGGCGATTAGGAGGGCGCGAAATCGCCGGTACGGTTTGGGGCGTTCCATCGTCACATCCTGAACAGGCCGAACCGGGTCGGTTCGACCGGCGCGTTGGCCGCAGCCGAAAGACCAAGGCCGAGCACCAGCCTGGTATCAGCAGGGTCGATGACACCGTCGTCCCAGAGCCGGGCGGTTGCATAATACGGATTGCCCTGGGCTTCGAACTGCGCCCGGGTCGGCGCCCGAAACGCATTCTCTTCCTCGACCGACCAGCTGCCGCCCTTGGCTTCAATGTTGTCGCGCCGCAACTGGCTCAGCACCATCGCCGCCTGCTCGCCGCCCATCACCGAAATCCGCGCGTTCGGCCACATCCAGAGAAAGCGCGGGCTGTAGGCGCGACCGCACATGCCGTAATTGCCGGCCCCGTAGGAGCCGCCGATCACGACGGTGAATTTCGGCACGCCGGCGGTCGCCACCGCCGTCACCAGCTTGGCGCCGTCGCGCGCGATGCCGCCGGCTTCATATTTCTTGCCGACCATGAAGCCGGTGATGTTCTGCAGGAACAGCAGCGGGATATTGCGCTGACAGCACAGCTCGATGAAATGCGCCCCCTTGAGCGAGCTCTCGCTGAACAGGATGCCGTTATTGGCGATGATGCCGACCGGATAGCCCCAGATATGGGCGAAGCCGCAGATCAGGGTCTGGCCATACAATTTCTTGAACTCGTCGAACTCCGAACCGTCCACCAGGCGGGTAATGATGTCGTGCACGTCGAACGGCTTGCGCCCGTCGGCGGGGACCACGCCATAGATCTCCTGGGGCGAAAACAGCGGCTCGCGCGGCTCGCGCATGTTCAGCGCCGCGCGCTGCGGCGGCTTTAGCGTGGCGACGATGCGCCGGGCGATTCCGATCGCATGGCTGTCGTTCTGGGCATAGTGATCGGTGACGCCGGACTGCCGCGAATGCACGTCGGCGCCGCCGAGTTCTTCGGCCGAGACCACCTCCCCGGTCGCTGCCTTCACCAGCGGTGGCCCACCGAGAAAGATCGTACCCTGATTGCGCACGATGATGCTCTCGTCCGACATCGCCGGCACATAGGCGCCTCCCGCCGTGCACGAACCCATCACGATGGCAATCTGCGGGATGCCCAGCGCCGACATTTGCGCCTGATTATAGAAGATGCGGCCGAAGTGCCGTTCGTCGGGGAAAATCTCATCCTGCTGCGGCAGGAAGGCGCCCCCGGAATCGACCATGTAGACGCAAGGCAGGTTGTTCTGGCGCGCGATATCCTGCGCCCGCAGGTGCTTTTTCACCGTCATCGGATAGTAGGTGCCGCCCTTGATGGTCGCATCATTGGCGACGATCACGCATTCGCGCCCCGAGATCCGCCCCACCCCGGTGACGACGCTCGCCGAATGCACATCGCCGCCATAGAGGCCGTGGGCGGCCAGCGGCGAAAGCTCGAGAAACGCCGTTCCCGGATCGATCAGCAGATCGACGCGCTGGCGCGCCAGCATCTTGCCACGCGACAGGTGCCTCGCCCGAGCCGCTTTGCCGCCGCCACCCGCGACCTGATCGAGCTTCTCGCGGAGTTCGCTTACCAGCGCGCGCATGACTTCGCTGTTGGCCGCAAAATCGGATGAGGTGGGGTCGATCGTGGAATGAAGCGGCATGGCCTCAGGCGGTTTGTTCGGCAGTTCATAGTGCGCCGCAATTGACGCGTTCGAGCACGGGTCATGGTGTCATTGCGGCGCCGGCTAAAGCAACCTCAACTTTTGCTCCGCGGCAGCGTGGGGGAAGTTTTTGGGGGAATCAGAGCCCTCAATGGGTCCAGGGTTCGCTGCGCCGGAATGCAAAATTGTCGGCGTAGGCGGCCTGCCGGCACACCGGTGGCTTCGGCTCGATCACCTGGTAGGCGGTGCCCTCGCGCTCGCAATAGGCCACGGCGTCCTCCTTGGTGTCGAAGCGAAGCGTAAGCTGCTGTTTCATGTCGCCGGAACTGGTCCAGCCCATCAGCGGCTCGATCGACCGCGGCTGCTCGGGTTCATAATCCAGCTGCCATTCCCGGGTCGTGGCGGTCCCCGATTGCATCGCGTTTTTGGCCGGCTTAAAGATGCGTGCGGTCATGGATCGTCAGGTCCCGTGAGAGATGCGGTGTGGAAGCGCGTGGTACAAACGGCCGGGATAGTATAGAGACACCTTTCAGGAATTTGATCGGTGATTCCCAACCCTGGATGTACCATTTTCCGCTCCGGTATAGTCATTCTACGACGCGGTGACAATCTTGGCCGGCCGCGCGGCTGACCCCGTTCGACCGCTGCCCTCCTTTCCGAAAGCCTCACTTCGAAACGGCGCCCATGAAAATCAATGCAACCCTCCCCGAAAAAGGACGCGATCTCCGGCTCGATCTGTTTCGCGGGGTCGCCAACTGGGCGATTTTCCTGGACCACATTCCCGACAACGTCGTGAACTGGATCACCACGCGGAACTACGGTTTCAGCGACGCCGCCGATCTGTTCGTCTTCATTTCGGGATATACCGCCTCCTTCGTTTACGCGCGGATGATGATCGAACGCGGCTTCATCGTCGGCGCCACCCGCCTGACCAAGCGGGTCTGGCAACTCTATGTCGCGCACATCATCCTGTTCGTCATCTACATCGTTTCGATCGGCTACGTCGCGCAGCGCTTCAGCAGCACGGAGATCATCAACGAGTTCAACGTGGCTGGCCTCGTCGACAGCGCGGTCGAGACATTGCGCCAGGGGCTGCTGCTGAAATTCAAGCCGGTCAACCTCGACGTGCTTCCGCTTTACATCGTGCTGATGGGATTTTTTCCGCCGGTGCTCTGGATGATGTTGCGCCGGCCCAATCTGACGATGCTGGCCTCGGTCGCGCTGTGGCTCGCGGCCCGGCAGTTCGGCTGGAATTTCAAGTCCTATCCTGCCGGAAGCTGGTACTTCAACCCGTATTGCTGGCAGGTGCTGTTCGTGTTCGGCTCGTGGTGCGCGCTGGGCGGTGCGCGGCGTTCGATGGCGATCATCATGTCGCCGATCACCCTCTACCTCGGCATCGCCTATCTGATCTTCGCATTGGTGATGACGATGGCCGGCCGGTTTCCGGATTTCGGCGCCATGTTCCCGCACTGGCTCTATGCCACCTTCAACCCCAACGACAAGACGAACCTGGCGCCGTATCGCTTCCTGCATTTCGCGGTGATCGTGATCCTGGTCATCCGCTTCGTGCCGAAGGACTGGCCGGGCCTCGAATGGAAGATGTTCGATCCTCTCATCGTCTGCGGTCAGCAGTCTCTCGCTGTGTTCTGTGTTGGCGTGTTTCTCTCGTTCGTCGGCCATTTCGAACTGATGATGAGTTCGGGCTCCCTGCTCGCGCAGATTTTCGTCAGCGTGACCGGAATAGCCATCATGACCATCGTGGCCTATTACATTTCGTGGTCGAAAAGGCAGGACAAGGCGCCTAAACCCGCGGCGGCCAAGGCAGCGTGAGCGAGCAAGCTGGCCAGGACAGGCTGAGGCGCCCGGTCCAATGCGCCCTCAGGTGCGGGGCTTGATCACCAACCTGCCCTTGGAGGACAATCCGCCCCAGTCAGTGGACCATTCGATATCGGGGTCAGGCAGCCGCTTGGTGCGGTCCTGGGTTCGCGGGCCCTGCAACGCAAACATAGCGCCCTGAGGGTCGATACATCGGGCAATACCGCTGTTGCCGGGCAATTCGTGCGGGCCCATGGCAATGCGGCCACCGCCTTCCTCTACCCGCCGCAGCGCCACGTCGATGTCGCCAACATTGAAGTAATAGAGCCAGAACGGGACCGGCACCCTCGCGAGCTTGGTGGACATACCGCCGATCGTGCGGCCGCCCGCGGCGAACACATGATACGCGGGAAACATGGCAGGATTGGCCTCCGTCTCCCGCCAGTCAAAAACCTCGCCGTAAAAGGCAAATGCCTTGCGCCAGTCAGCGGTCATCAACTCATGCCAGCCGACGCACCCCTCCGCGCTCATGTCGCTTATTTCCGGCTGGCCGTGCCGCAGTCCTTCGACCAGCGCAAAGGTCGCAATTTGCGGATCGGTCACCACGGCGATACGGCCGATATTGCTGTCTGTCGGCGGCACATATATCGCGCCGCCCAGACGCTTGATCCGCTCGGCGCTCGCATCGACGGCATCGACGGCGACATATCCCACCCAACGCGGCGTCGCGCCCATTTTCCGCGCCTCTGGCGGCAGATCCATAAGCCCGCTAACGGGACCACGTCCGGCCGCAAACAGGGTGTAGGCGAACTCGGACGTGGATGCGTCTTGTCCGTCCCAGCCGACGACACTGCCGTAAAACGCCTTCGCGGCCGCGATGTCCGTCGTCAACAGCTCGTACCAGACGAAACGTCCGTGATGATCGATCACGCCGAATTTCTCCGTTCGAGCTAGAGATGTTTGCAGCGCCAGATGGAGCGGCGCCCGCTGAGGTTGTCGAGACCATTATGCCTCATGGAACCGCCGACAAATGTTCATCAATATGAATGGAAACTGAACATTGCATCGCGTCATCATTCATGCAAGCAGCCTTGCACGGCAGATTTGCCGAGCGTACAGTGACGCTCCTCTGGACCTCGAAAACTCGTATTACCACGTATGGAGGATGCGACTATGTCACGGGTGAAGCAAGCTTCGACAAAGAAGCGTGTGACCAAGACCGCCTTACCGGCGTTAGGCGCTGCCGGTTTGACTTTCTCGCTAACGGGGGGCGCATCTGCATCGGCAGTGCCGATACCGGACGTGCAGCAGACGACTAACCTTGCACCGAATCTAGCGCTCACGCTCGGTGAAGAAGAAATCGCAGATGTCAGCCTGGCCACGTTCCATGTCTTCGACAATGAGAACGTTGGCAGCGGCGTACAGGTCGCATGGCGTGGCTGTGGCGGCTGCCGAGGTTGCCGAGGCTGCCGCTGCGCCGGCTGCCGAGCCTGCAGAGGCTGTGGTGGCGCCTGCGGCTGCGGCGCTGCCTGCGGATCTTGCTGCGCTTCTTGGGGCGTCTGCCGCTTCTGCTAAGTTGGCAGCCTGCTTGCCGACAAGATTAAAACGCGAATATCGAGATGACCGGGTCCGACAAGGTCGGCCCGGTCGTTCCATGTCTGTTTTCGACGGCCGCATGCCGACGCGGCGATGATGGCTTTTCGGGTTTCCCAATCCTTTCAAGAAATGTTGGCGCGCGAACTGGGCGTGAATGTTCCTGCGTCCTTCTTCCCGCGCCGGCGCTTTGGAGTGATTTGTAAAATGCGCGTGCTTAAATCATGAATCGCCAACACACCAAGAGCAGGAGGAACTCCGCGAGGCGGCGCCCCAACAAGGATACTCTGCGGTTCGCACCGAATTTTACCGCCTATGTACTACCTCCCGATGTCGTAAGCCTCTATTCCGAGGACCGGAAATTTTTTCTTCATGGCGAACTCTATTGTGCGCTTGCCTCCGCGATCGGAAAAAACGGCAAAACTGCGGCGGATCTTATCCGCGAGCTAGGCAAGAATTTTCCGTCCGACCAAATTGAAGAGGCGCTCAAGCGGCTGATCGAGCGTCGCTATGTCGTACAGGCGTCGCAATCCTCCGAGGGGACGGTCGCCGGCTACTGGGCGAGCCTCGGCCTGCCGCCCAACGTCGCTGAAAAGAATCTCTGGAATTGCCGTGTCCTCGTCGAATCGTTCGATGTGAAAGGCTCGGCGCAACTAACCGCGGCACTGAGCGCGCTCGGCGTCAACGTCGTGAAGCGTTCGCCTGATCTGACGGTTACGCTGGTGAACGATTATCTCGAGCGGCGGCTCGCGGACCTGAACCAGCAGCGCGTGTCGGACAAGACGCTCTGGTTGCTCGTGCAGCCGTCCGGCGTTTTTCCGCTGGTGGGACCTGTGTTCAATCCGGGTGAGAGCGCCTGCTGGACCTGCCTTTTCGACCGCATGATCCGGAATCGGGAGATCAAGGGGTTTCTCGAGCGCGGCCCGGCGCGGCCCGTTGCGGTCTCGCCACTTGTCCATAACACGCTGGGACAAACTGCCATCCAGTTTGCCGCGGTCGAAATCGCCAAAGCGATCGCCTCCAGCTTTCGCAGCGATTTGCGCGATCATATTGCGAGCTTCGATCTATTGGGCGCGACCATTACCAAGCACTACGTGGCGCGTCGGCCGCAATGCCCGACATGCGGCAGCAGGAAATTTCAGAACCCGCGCCGCGCGCCACAGCCAATCGAGAACGGCCCCAGCGCCAAGCTCGTGATGACCAGCGGCGGATATCGTTCAGTGCCGTCGCGCATCACGATTTCACGCTACCGAAAGCACGTCAGCCCCCTCACCGGCGTAGTCAAGCGGCTTGAGTCGATCGAAGCCGACCTGCCGATGAACACTAATTTTTTTGCGCAGCATAATTTTTCGGCGCCGGCGATGAGCGTCGATCAACTCAGATCGGGACTGAGCGGAGGCAGCTTTGGCAAAGGCTCGACCTCCGAGCAAGCCGAAGCCAGCGCGCTGATGGAAGCGATCGAGCGCTATTCGGGTATTTTCCAAGGCGACGAGATCAGGATCAAGCGGCGCTTCACCGATTTCGCGCCGGGCGATGCCATCCTTGCCAACGATGTCCAGCTCTTCAGCGAGGCGCAACTCCAGGCGCGGCAC
>JBDTKD010000083.1:0-5849 GCA_039935515.1 Bradyrhizobium sp. | reverse complement strand
ATCGCATCGTCCGAGCGCGCTTGCGGCATTGGACATGGCGATGGTGCTTTATGAGGGCAAGGCGATCGCATTCGGTTCACGCGAGCAGATCTTTGCGCGCATTCAGAGGGCGCCGGGCCAGCCCGCTTCGGCCGCCCAACCTGTGGTAACGCCAGGCGCGAAAACGGTTCATCGCGCCGCTGTAGCCGAGCGGGTGTAGCCATGAGGCGCGAATCGGACGCACTTCATCTCGACAGAGACGAGCGAGGCACGATCGAGGATCCCGGCAGTGGCGAACTGGGGCCGCAGGGCGCCGCCCTGATCCTGGAATTGCAGCGCCTTCGGCACGCGTTCGAAGGCGAGGACTGGAACGAGCCGCGTCCGCCGCAGCCGGGTCGTGCGCCGCGGCACCATCCGGGGCCGGGCCGGCGTCCGCGGACCGGCAAGCCCAGGCGGCCGCAAAAAGGCAAGATGGGGCGGGCGATCGACGTCTGCCTTGAACAATTCGGTCTGAAGGCGGCCGCTCCGGCTCCGCGCTTCGGCGAAGTACCGGCCGAATCGGCCGTGTCGCCGGGACGCCGAGCGAACCGGACCGTTGCGCCCGACGCTTCCGTGGTGATGGACCTCACCAAACCCGGACCGGAAATGCCGCGATCGGATCATGTACATCAGCCCATGCTGCTGCTCGAGAGTCCTCGGTTGGCGCCTTCCGGCTCCTCCGCGAAGGCGGCCGCGGGAGAGTTGATCGAGCGGTGCCGCACCGGTGTGGTCGCGGGCGTCGCCTTCCTCGTCAATAGCGGCGATCCCGCGCTCCAGAACGATGCTTCCGATGATAGCCTGAAGTCTCGGGCAGGACGGGCGTTCGAGCACGAATTGCGAACCGGGCTTCGGATTCTCATCCTTGCGACGCTGCTGGCCGGCGGCTGGCTCGTGTTCATGCCTCTGGCGGGCGCCGTCGCGGTGCCGGGCAATCTCGTCGTTCGATCCAACGTCAAGGCCATTCAGCATCCCACCGGCGGTGTCGTCGCGGAGATCAAGGTCCATAACGGCATGCGGGTCGCGGCCGGCGATTTGCTGGTGCGGCTCGACGCGACCCAGACCCAGGCCAATCTCCAGATGGTGAGCAAGCAGCTCGATGAGCGGCGTGCCCGGATCGCCCGATTGGTGGCCGAACGCGACGGTCTCGATCGACCCCAAATTCCGTCCGAACTGAAGGCCAGGTCGACCGAGGATGCGGTCCGAAGTCTGCTGGCGTCGGAAGATTCGCTGTTCAAGGCGCGGTTGAACGCGCGCACCAGCCAAAAGGACCTGCTGCAGGGCCGGGTTGCCCAACTCACCGAGGAGATTTCCGGCCTCGAAGCCCAGGTCGCATCCAAGGCCAAGCAGCTCGAACTGATCGGCGGCGAAATGACCGGAGTTCAGGACCTGTACGACAAACGCCTGGTGCCACTGACGCGGCTCACCACGCTGCAGCGCGAGACGGCGCGGATCGAGGGCGAGCGCGGGCAATTGACATCGGCGATCGCCGAGACGAAATCGAAGATTGGCGAGGCCCAGCTTCAGATTGTCCGCCTCGATCAGGATTTTCGCACCGATGTCGTCAAGGAGCTTGGCGAGACACAGGGCAAGGAAGCCGAACTGGTCGAGCGCAGCGTCGCTGCGCGGGATCAGCTCGACCGGATCGAAATACGCGCGCCAACGTCGGGGGTGATCAATCAACTATCCGTCCACACCATCGGCGGCGTCATCCGAGCCGGCGACACCATCATGGAAATCGTTCCGGATACCGACGACCTGCAGATTGAGGCGCGGCTGCAGCCCAACGACATCGACCAGGTGCGGACGGGTCAGAAAGCGTTCGTGCGCTTCTCGGCCTTCAACCAGCGTCTCACTCCGCAACTCATCGGTGCGGTGTCCTACGTGTCGGCCGATACCAGCCACGATCAGCAGACCAATGCGCCATATTTTACGGTCAGGATCACGCTGTCCGAGGACGAACTGCGCCGCCTGGGCGGCCTGCAACTGGTCCCGGGCATGCCCGCGGAGGTGTTCATGCAGACCGGCAGCCGTACCATGATGAGCTATTTGCTGAAGCCGATCACCGATCAGCTCCATCGCGCCTTCATCGAACGATGACTAACGCGGGTTGGTTTCGTGAGGCCTGTGCAGGCCGTTCGTCCGCTCCACCCGGCGGCCATTTCTGGCAGCGGCGCGCGCCCCCTGCGACAGGCCGTTGTGCACCAGCTTCTCGATAGTGACTATTCGCGCTGGGGTTGCTAACGGTGAGCCTTCCGGGGTTCTCGGCGAGGGCGTGACGATGGCCAGCAGTATCGCATCTGTCTCGGACACATGGCGGGTAGGCGTCTTGTTCTCCCGCACCGGGCTGACGGCTGTCACCGAGACCGAGCATTTCCTCGGCACGGCGCTCGCGATCCAGGAAATCAATCAGGCCGGCGGGATCCTCGGCCGCGAGATCGAAGTGGTCGCTTATGATCCGGAATCGGACCCCGAGACCTATCGCCGTCTGGCCGACCGGCTCTTGACCGATGAAGGCATTTCCGTGATCTTCGGCTGCAGTTCGTCGGCCGAACGCAAGGCGGTTCTCCCGGCGATCGAACGCCGCAACGGGTTGCTCTGGTATCCATCGCTCTACGAGGGGTTCGAATATTCGCCCAACGTGATCTACACGGGAGCATCGCCGAACCAGACCAGCTTTCCGCTCGCCGAATATCTCGTCCGTAACCACGGGCGTCGGGTGTTTCTGGTCGGCTCCGACTACATCTATCCGCGGGAATCAAACCGCATCATGCGCGATCTCGTCGAGTCCTATGGCGGCAAGATCGTTGACGAGGTCTATGTTCCGATGGCTGCGTCAGAGGCGCGGCTGCGCGATATCGTGGCGCGGGCGAAGGATCTGGCGCCGGATGTGGTGTTTTCCACGGTTGTCGGGCGTTCGGCGCAGATTTTTTACCGGCTCTATCGCGAAGCCGGTCTCGATCCGGCGTCGATGCCCATCGCCAGCCTCACCATGGCGGAAGGCGAGGTGCGCGAGATCGGTGCCGCGCTGTGCGAGGGGCATATCACGGCGGCGACCTATTTCGGCTCGCTTCAGGGAGCAAGCAACCGGAGATTCGCGGACAACTTCCATCGCGCCTTTGGCTCGGACAAGCCGATCAGCATGTGGAGCGCGGGAGCCTATGCCCAGGTGCACCTCTTTGCCCTTGCCCTGGAGCGAGCCCGAACACTCGACACGCAGCGGCTGGTTGAGGCGGCGCTCGGCCTGTCATTCGAGGCTCCGGAAGGTGCGATCCAGATCGACCCCGACAACAACCACACCTGGCTGACGCCGCGCATCGGTCGGGTGCGGCGCGACGGCAGTTTCGATGTCGTCTGGGAAGCCAAGGCTGCACTGAAGCCCGATCCTTACCTGGCAGTGTCGCCGCTGGGCGGGCGCTGGATCGAGGAGGAGGTATCGGTCGCATGAAGCCGGGTATCCGTCGCCTGATCGAAGAGCTGCGCGGCGCACGCGTCCTTGTCGTGCATCCGCGCGACGCCGAAGGCGACGCGCTGCTCGACCAGTTGAATCGCATCGGCTGCAACGTGCGCGGCATATGGCCACCGCCGGTGGAATTACCTAACGACGTCGATACGGTCTTTCATCTGGTGGAGACCGCGGAGACGCCGGCTTTCATCGCATCCGCGTCGGAGGGCGGACCGACCTTCGTGGCTATCGTCGACTATGAGAACCCGACGGTGCTGCGGCGGCTGCTCGACAGCAATGCCCACGGCGTCATCAACAAGCCGATCCGTCCCTTCGGCATCCTGTCGTCGCTTGTGCTCGCCCGCTCGATGCGCGGCTACACCCGCCGCCTGGAGAGCAAGGTGCAGAAGCTCGAAGAGACATTGAAGGCCCGTCGTGATGTTGACAAGGCGGTGAAGATCCTGGTGACGCTGAAAAAGATCGGCGATGCCGAGGCCTATGAGTTGATCCGCTCGCAGGCAACGCAGAAGCGATTGTCGATGGCCCAGGTCGCCACGACGATCATCGGTGCCCAGGATGTGATGGCCGGATTGGGACTGATCGACGAGCGTTGAGGGCAGCCGGTCGGCTGGTTTGCACAATCCATCGCCATCGGTGCCGATAATTCGGTCCCGTCGCATGATTGACATTACGATCGGGTTGCTGCTGTAATTCGAGCATTGGCGATAGCCGGCTTACGCGGTCGGGGTTGTCAAGGCGGCCGGTCGGCCGCTTGAACATGTGGCTATGTAGCCCTCGATCGGTGCCTGACGGCGCTATCGGGGTTTTTTGTTTTGCGCGCTGCAGGAGTTTTGCGCAATGATCTCGCACGGCTCTACCGACCCGGTGACCGGATCGATCATTGTCGCCTGTATTCAGATGCAGCCGGCGTTCGGAAACGTCGCCGCGAACGTCGCGCACAGCCTGGAGCTGATCGATCGGGCGGCGTCGCAAGGCGCCGACCTCGTCGTGCTGCCGGAGCTGGCCAATACCGGCTATATGTTCGCCTCGCGTGAGGAAGCATTCGGCCTTGCCGAGCAAATTCCGGGCGGACCGTCGGTCGGGGCTTGGGCGGCGCGCGCGGGGCGCCACGGCATGCATATCGTCGCGGGAATCACCGAACGCTCGGGGCCTGATCTCTACAACAGCGCCGTCGTGATCGGCCCCGAAGGCTATATTGGAACGTTCAGGAAAGTGCATCTCTGGAACGAGGAAAATCTCTTCTTCGAACCCGGCGATCTCGGCTTCCCGGTATTCCACACGCCGATTGGCCGCATCGGCGTGGCGATTTGCTACGACGGCTGGTTTCCAGAGACTTTTCGGCTATGCGCGCTGCAGGGTGCCGATATCGTCTGCGTGCCGACCAACTGGGTTCCGATTCCGGGTCAGGTCGAAGGGCGCGAGGCGATGGCGAACGTCCTCGCAATGGCCGCCGCCCACAGCAATTCGATCTTCATCGCTTGTGCCGACCGCGTCGGCGTCGAGCGGGGCCAGCCCTTCGAGGGCCAGAGCCTGATCGTCAGTTACACCGGGTGGCCTGTCGCCGGGCCGGCTAGCCGGGACGCGGAAGACATCCTCATTGCCGAGGTCGATCTCGGTGAGGCCCGGCGCAAACGCAACTGGAACGCTTTCAACCAGGTTCTGCGTGACCGCCGCGTCGACATCTATGACGAAATGCTCGGCTCCGACGCCAAGCGCAGCTGGTACTGACCCATGACTCGCATCCAGGAAGTTTCACTAAACCCTCAGGAGGACCGAACCATGATGCTCACTCGTTCGCTCTCGACGCTTGCCGCCGCGGCATGCGCAACACTCCTCGCCGGTGCGGCACTTGCCGCGGATCCGATCAAGATCGGTGTGCCGGTCGGCCTGTCCGGCGCCAACAGCGTGGTCGCGCCCTCGGTGGTGCAGTCGGCCCAGCTCGCGGTCGACGAGATCAACGCAAAAGGCGGCGTGCTTGGCCGCCAATTGGCGCTGGATGTCGCCGATGACGCGTCCGGCGCCGCAGGCGCGCAGAAGGCGTTTGATAGCCTGGTATTCCAGAAGAAGGTCGATGTGCTGATTTCGATGGAGACAAGCGCGGCGCGCAACGCCGCGCTGCCGATCGTGGCGCGGGGCAAGGTGCCCTACATCTACACGTCGTTCTACGAGGGCAAGTCCTGCAGCCCGTTCATGTATGTCAATGCCTGGGTGCCCGAACAGCAGGTGCCGCCGATCGTCGACTATTTCACCAAGGAGAAGGGCGCCAAGAAGTTCTTCCTGATCGGTTCGGACTACGCGTTCGGCCGCGGCATGCTGGCCTTCACCAAGGCCTATATCGAAAAGACGGGCGGCAAAGTGGTCGGCGAGG
>JBDTKD010000082.1:0-11894 GCA_039935515.1 Bradyrhizobium sp. | reverse complement strand
CCGGAAATCGCGATGCCGCGCGAACCGCCCCGGATTTCGCTGCGCTCCATCCGGGCTACGGGTGCTCTCGCCAGCTACTTCACCACCGCCGCGGTCTGGCCGAACAGCAGCTTGCGCTCTTCCTCGGTGCGGATCGCCGGCTGGCCGAAATTCGGATTGACCTCCTTGGCCCTGGCGTAGGCGCGTTCGGTTGCCGGCCGGGCGCGGATGGTCTCGAGCCAGCGCTTCAGATGCGGGAAGTCGTCGATGTTCTGGCTCTGGTTCTTGTACGGAACCACCCAGGGATAGCTCGCCATGTCCGCGATCGAATAGTCGCCGGCGATGAACTCGCGATCGGCCAGCCGCTTGTTGAGCACACCGTAAAGCCGGTTGGTCTCGTTCACATAGCGGTCGATGGCGTATTTGATCTTGTCCAGGGCGTAATTGCTGAAATGATGATTCTGGCCGGCCATCGGCCCGAGCCCGCCCATCTGCCAGAAGGTCCACTGGATCGCATCGTAGCGGCCGTAGAGATCGGCGGGCAGGAACTTGCCGGTCTTCTCCGCCAGATAAAGCAGCATCGCGCCGGATTCGAAAATCGAGATCGGCTTGCCACCACCCTTCGGCGCGTGATCGACCATCGCGGGAATGCGGTTGTTCGGCGCGATCGCCAGGAACTCCGGCTTGAACTGGTCGCCCCTGCCGATATTGACCGGGAATATCTTGTATTTCAGCCCGGCCTCTTCGAGGAACATCGTGATCTTGTGGCCGTTCGGCGTGGTCCAGTAATGCAGGTCGATCATGAGCGTTTCCTGATTTGGGGCGTGATCAAAGTGGATGCGGATGCATGAATGTCGCCATTGGCTCCCGGTGAGTCAATGGCGTCAGGATCGAACGCGCGAAAGTGATCGGACCGCGCAGCGGCGGGTCTCGGCTCTTTCATGTCGGCCGGACTCGTCCCATATTCGGGGGGCATGGCGAAGAAATCCGACCATCCTCGAAAACCCGGCAAAACCGCCAAATCCAGAACCCCGCGTTCCGGTGCATCGCGGCCGGAGGTGCAGCCGATCGGGCCGGCATTGGCGGAGTTGCTCAATCCCGCCATCAACCGCGGCGAAAGCGGCATCGGCTCGTCCACCGGATTGCAGCCGCCGCCGGATAATTCCTGGGACCGCCGCGCCGGCGGCGAAGCCGCGGCGCATCGTGCACGGGCCTCGACCCGGAGCACGCGCGATGATGTGGCGAAACGCGATGCGGTCACGACGCGCGACGCCTCGGACCCCACAAGGGGGGAGGGAGACGACGAGCACGGGTTGGGTGAAGCGCCACAATCCGAATTTGCGCCAGCCAATTACGGCACCGCGGCGACCATCCCGACGATGGATCCGGAACTCGCCAAACAACTCGGCTTCACCACCGAGGAGGAAGACGCCGCAGCGCTGGCGCGGCCGCCGCGCAACCGGATGGAGGCGCTTGGCGTCGCCGCCACCGCCGATGCGCTGGACGCGCTGATCCGCGACGGCCGTCCCGAATTCAAGGGCGAAGACGGCCAGATCAAGATCTGGACCCCGCACCGGCCGCCGCGGCCGGAGAAATCCGAAGGCGGCGTCCGTTTCGAGATCCGGTCCGACTACGAGCCGAAGGGCGACCAGCCGACCGCGATCGCCGAACTGGTCGAAGGCATCAAGCGCAACGACCGCACCCAGGTGCTGCTCGGCGTCACCGGCTCCGGCAAGACCTACACCATGGCCAAGGTGATCGAGGCCACGCAGCGCCCGGCGCTGATCCTCGCCCCGAACAAAACGCTGGCGGCGCAGCTCTATGGCGAGTTCAGGAGCTTCTTCCCCAACAACGCGGTGGAGTATTTCGTCTCCTATTACGACTACTACCAGCCCGAGGCCTATGTGCCGCGGACCGACACCTACATCGAAAAGGATTCCTCGATCAACGAGCAGATCGACCGCATGCGCCACTCCGCGACGCGGGCGCTGCTGGAGCGCGACGACGTCATCATCGTGGCGTCGGTGTCGTGCATCTACGGTATCGGCTCGGTCGAGACCTACACCGCGATGACCTTTGCGCTGAAGAAGGGCGAGCGCATCGACCAGCGGCAACTGATCGCCGATCTGGTGGCGCTGCAATACAAGCGCACCCAGGCCGATTTTGCCCGCGGGACATTCCGTGTCAGAGGCGATGTCATCGACATCTTCCCGGCGCACTACGAGGACCGCGCCTGGCGCGTCAACCTCTTCGGCGACACCGTGGAGAATATCGAGGAGTTCGATCCGCTCACCGGCCACAAGCAGGACGAGCTCGAATTCATCAAGATCTACGCCAACTCGCATTATGTGACGCCGCGCCCGACGCTGGTGCAGGCGATCAAGTCGATCAAGGGCGAATTGAAGCTGCGGCTCGACCAGCTCAACAACCAGGGCCGGCTGCTCGAAGCGCAGCGGTTGGAGCAGCGCACCACCTTCGATCTCGAAATGATGGAAGCCACCGGCTCCTGCGCCGGCATCGAGAACTATTCGCGCTATCTGACCGGGCGCCGCCCCGGCGAGCCACCGCCGACGCTGTTCGAATATGTTCCCGACAATGCGCTGGTGTTCGCCGACGAAAGCCATGTCACCGTGCCGCAGATCGGCGGCATGTTCCGCGGCGACTTCCGCCGCAAGGCGACGCTGGCCGAATATGGTTTCCGGCTGCCCTCCTGCATGGACAACCGGCCGCTGCGCTTCGAGGAATGGGACATGATGCGCCCGCAATCGGTCGCGGTGTCGGCGACCCCGAGCGCGTGGGAGCTCAATGAATCCGGCGGCGTGTTCGTCGAGCAGGTGATCCGCCCGACCGGGCTGATCGATCCGCCGGTCGACATCCGCCCGGCGCGCACCCAGGTCGACGATCTCGTCGGCGAGGTCCGCGCCACCGCGCAGGCCGGCTATCGCAGCCTGGTCACGGTTTTGACCAAGCGGATGGCCGAAGACCTCACCGAATATCTGCACGAGCAGGGCATTCGGGTGCGCTACATGCACTCGGACATCGACACCATCGAGCGCATCGAGATCATCCGCGACTTGCGGCTCGGCGCGTTCGACGCGCTGGTCGGCATCAATCTGTTGCGCGAAGGCCTCGACATTCCCGAATGCGCGCTGGTCGCGATCCTTGATGCCGACAAGGAAGGGTTTTTGCGCAGCGAGACATCGCTGATCCAGACCATCGGCCGCGCCGCGCGCAATGTCGACGGCAAGGTGATCCTCTACGCCGACCAGATCACGGGATCGATGGAGCGCGCCATCGCCGAGACCAACCGCCGCCGCGAAAAGCAGGTCGAGTACAACACCGCCAACGGCATCACGCCGGAGAGCATCAAGAAATCGATCGGCGACATCCTCAATTCGGTCTATGAGCGCGACCATGTGCTGGTCGAAGTCTGCGATGGCGGGATGGCTGACGATGTCATCAGCATCGGGCATAATTTCGAGGCGGTGCTGGCAGATCTGGAAACGCGGATGCGCGAGGCCGCCGCCAATCTCAATTTCGAGGAAGCCGCCCGGTTGCGCGACGAGGTCAAGCGCTTGCGCGCCACCGAACTCGCGGTGGTCGACGACCCCACCGTCAAGCAGCGCGTGGTGCAGTACAGGGCCGGCGCCTATGCCGGCGCGAAGAAATACGGCGATGCCGCCAACCTGCCGGAGTCGGCAAGCCGCGGCGGCAGCAAGTTCGGCAAACGCGGCGGCGCCTCAAGCCGTGGCGCCTCCCGCGTCCACAAACCCCATCTCGACGAAATGCACGGCCCGGAATCGCTGCCCTACCGCCCCACCGCCTCGCGCAAACCCGCCTCCGACGACATCGCATCGGGCAGCAAAATCTTCCAGCCAACCGACTCGCGCCAATCCGGTCCCGAATTCGGCCCCTCCCCCCGCTCCACCGGCGGCGCCCCGGGACACCGCGGCGGATGGAAGAAGCGGTAGCGGCTGAAGCATTTTCCGGTTCACTCGGATCATCGTCGCTTCTCCCGAGGCCTCGTGGTTCGAGACGCCGCGCAAGGCGCGGCTCCCCACCATGAGGGTCTGATATGAGTCCTCATCCAGAGGAGCATCGCGAAGCGAGGCGTCTCGAAGGATGAAGCCATCAGCCCAGATGATGGACCTTCTGAAGACCATGGACCGGGGTGGCAATGCCTTCCATCCGCGCCTTCAACTGCAGCGACAGAAACTGGGAGTAGTGGCGTGACTGGTGCAGGTTGCCGCCATGGAACCAAAGGCCTTCCTGCTGCGTCGGCTTCCACATGTTGCGTTGCTCGCCTTCCCATGGGCCCGGGTCCTTGGTCGTATTCGAGCCCAGTCCCCAGACCTTGCCGACCTTGTCGGCGACCTCTTTCGAGATCAGATCTGCGGCCCAGCCGTTCATCGAACCGTAGCCGGTGGCGTAAACGACAAGATCGGCCGGCAGCTCGGTGCCGTCGCTCAGGATGACGGAATGTTCCGTCAGCCGTTTGACGTCGACGCCGCTCTTCAGCTTGATGCTGCCATTGGCAATCAGCTCCGACGCACCGACATCGATGTAGTATCCGGACCCGCGCCGCAGGTACTTCATGAACAGACCGGAATCGTCGTCGCCATAGTCGAGCAGGAAGCCTGCCTTCTCGAGACGTTTGTAGAAATCGGCGTCGCGTTCCCTGATCGCGTTGTAAACCGGGATCTGGAATTCGTGCAGGATCCTGTAGGGTAACGAAGCAAAGATCAGGTCGGCCTTGGCCGTGGTCATCCCGGACTGGACCGCCTGCTCGGAGTAAAGCGCGGCCAATCCGAGCTCCATCAGCGAGTCCGACTTCACAATATGGGTGGTCGAGCGCTGAACCATGGTGACGTCTGCGCCGGCTTCCCAGAGCGCGGCACAAATATCATGGGCGGAATTGTTCGAGCCGATCACGACGACCTTGCTGTTCTTGTATTTGTCCGGCCCCGGATGCTGCGACGAATGGTGCTGATCGCCCTTGAAGATATCCATGCCTTCGAACTTCGGCAGGTTGGGCTTGGCTGACATTCCCGTCGCAAGTACCAGCTGTTTTGGCTTGAGGATGATTTCCTTGCCGTCACGCTGCACGACAACGGTCCATTCGCGGCTGTTCTCGTCGTAAGATGCCTTCTTGCATTCGGTCGAGCCCCAGTAATTGAGTTCCATCACCTTGGTGTACATTTCGAGCCAGTCGCCGATCTTGTCCTTCGGCGAGAACACCGGCCAGTTGCGCGGAAACGGCAGGTACGGCAGATGATCGTACCAGACCGGATCGTGCAGGCAGAGCGACTTGTAGCGCTTGCGCCAGCTGTCGCCGGGCTTCTGGTTTTTTTCGACGATGATCGTCGGCACATTGAGCTGGCGCAGCCGGGCTGCCAGCGCGATGCCCCCCTGGCCGCCACCAACGATGACGCAATAGGGCTGACGCGAGAAGCCGAGTTCGGCGGATTCCGCCTCGCGCTCTTCCTTCCACGTTTTGCGATGGCGTTCGGCGCCGTGTTTCGCCCCCATCGGACGGTCGAAGCCAAGCGGCTCTTCGTGCCCCTTGAGTTCGCTCATCGTCGTCAGCAGCGTCCATATCCGACCGTCCTTCAGGCGCAGGTGGCCAAAGCCGCGCGCAACCGCGGTTTCGAATTGGATCCAGCTCTCGGTAATTCCATCCGCTTCGGAAGCGTCCTCACCCTCGGCAATCTTCCAGTTCGACGGCCTGGTATCGGCGAGCCGCGCCTTGAGCATGTCGCTGATCTGTTCCTTGCCCTCCATGGTCTTGATGTTCCAGGTGAAGGTCACGAGGTCGCGCCAGTAGCAGTCGGTCTGAAACAGGTCGACGGCGCGATCCACCTCGCCGGCGGACAGCGCCTTGCCGAGCGCGTCGAGCAAATCAGACACTTTTCCGTTCGGGGCCTTGTCGAGCATGATGTCCTCCCTGGTGCCGTGGCGAGAGCCTGCGCTCTTCTCTTCATTCCGGCGAACTGAAGCCGGGGCGCGGTCAGAACGACGAGATTGCCTGCAAGATATCTAGTAGACGCGGCGTTGCCGATCACGCGGTCCCCCCGCGCTCTTGCGCGCTCGCAAAGAATGGATTCACCACGCACTCGGCGGCGCGGCCCGATGCCGACATGGCGCACTGCGCCAGCGAGCCATAGGCGCATTCGATGTAGTTCGCACCGAGGTCGTAGACATGCAGGCAGACCGGAAAGTCCGGACTATATGTCTGAGCCCGGACCGGCCCGCCTGCCCAGACCGCGACGATTGTCAAAACAGCCAAAGCCAGAATGCGCATCAGAACCTCCCTCGGGATTGACGGCATAGCATCAACGGACCCAGGCAGACAAACCATATCGATCCCGGTCAATTCACATTCGCGCATGAGGCTGCGCGGCATGAGCAATTCAGACGATGTCCAAAGCGCGCCCCCGGCTATCGTTTGCGATCCTAGGGCGGCTTGCCATGGCGTGGTTTCTCAATTTCTACAAATGCGGCCGCTGCCGACGGGTTTGGACGGACCAATGGTCCTGCATGTGTGACGACGACTGTCCGCATTGTCGCGCGCGGCATATGACGCCGCTCAGGAGTGAGGACCTCACCACCTTGATCGAGGAGGAAGGCAGGGAATTCGTGGTGTTCTGGTCGCCCGAAACCGCAGAGCACGAACCGGACTACCGCGAACTTGGCCGTTTCCCGTCGCGTGAAAAGGCGCTGGAGTTCCTGTCCGCCGGCGAATGACAGGCGGTGTACTTGCGTAGCCCGGATGCAGCGGAGCGAAATCCGGGGCCGTCGAATCCGGATCGCGATTCCCGGATTGCGCTGCGCTCCATCCGGGCTACGGCCGTCATTGCGAGGAGCGACAGCGACGAAGCAATCCATGCCTCCGCTTGCGGTGACATGGATCGCTTCGCGGAGCCTGTCATCGGGCGCGCGACCCGTTGGCTCGCAATGACGGCGTCTGGCTGTTTGACAGGTTGAATCAGCACGCGTGTCATGCCCGGCCATGACGAGGTCGCGAGCCGGCGCTGCCGGCGGCTGCGGTTACATCTTTTCCTGATCGGCGGGGGGCTGGCCTTGCTGCTGCTGCTGCTGCTGCTGGCGCGCCTGCTCCTTGGCGTGGTGGTGGCCGTAGAGGCAGCCGGCGGCGGCGCCGAGTGCGCCGTGATGGCCGGCATAGTGACCGGCGACGCCGCCGACCACCGCCCCTTTCAGGCAGCCCTTGGCGTCGGCCGACGACGCCGAAATCGCCGCGAGCGCGGCAGCGGCGAGCAACAAAGCGGGGATTTTCATGACGGAGTTCTCCTGTGAAACGGTCGCTCTCTCAACCGCGCAGGCCCGCTGCAGTTCCCTGACCCGCGCGGCCTTCGGCTTGCCGCGAACGCGCCGCCTGCATACAAGCACGCGCGGATTTGCTAGCCTGGTGCGGCGCCGAACTGTCTCAACCGGGCGCGAGGGAGATCGTCATGGCCAAGGGTCAAATGCGCAGCAACAAGGAAAAGAAGAAACCGAAAGCCGACAAGAACCTCAAGAAGGGCGGCGCCACGCCCTCGCCGTTCTCGTCCGGCAAGACGCCGGCCGGGCAAAGCCCGAACAGCAGGAAGAGCTGACGTTTCGGTTTTATCGTTGGTTCCGGACGGGATGCCGCTGCGACATTGCCCGTGGCAAATGGCTTGCGGCAAGCGCGCAACCCTGGGATGCAAAGCGCCACGACTTCGCGGCACCGAACCGGGCTCGGTCTTTTTGCCGATTGATCGCCGCGCAATTCCATTCAAAATGCCACCGACGATGCGAGTCGGGTTCGCACCGGCGGAGCCAACATGGTCGAGGATATTCACCGTCAACACATCGTGAAATTTCTCGATGCCTTCTATTCAGGCGACATCGAGGGCGCGCTCGCCTGCTGCAATGACGACATCGATTTCGTCGCCCATGCGCCGATCGACATCCTGCCCCATATGGGTCACCGCCATGGCAAGGCCGAAGTCGCGGAAATGTGGAAAATCGTCCACGCCCGCTATTCCAGCATGCGCCACGAGATACCGATGATGGTCGCCGAGAAGGACAACGTCGCCGCCACGATTCGGGTGTTCTTCCGCAAGCGCAGCAACGACCGCGTCGTGCAGATCGACATCGCGGACTTCTACACCCTTCGCGACGGCCGCATCTCGCAGATTCACCAGTTCCTGGATTCGTTCGATCTGGTGCAGCAGGTGCTGGAACGCGACGTCGCCGCCGATCTGACCGGCAACAGGTCCGACACGGTGTGATCCCGACCGGTCCCCGGCCGGTTCAGGGTCGGCCCGGCACAACCTCAAGCCGGTCGCTGCCGCCGAACGGCCAGGATTCGCTCACTTTGCCGAACGGCTTCCGCCTGGTGCAACCAGGCGTGGTGCCGGTCCCTGACAAATGGCTGTACAAATTCAGGCAAAGCCGGCCCCGGGCCGCCCGTTCCGGCCCGCGCTATTCCGGTGAATGATCGAGCATTGCCGCATAATGGCCGCGATGCGGTCAAAATCCAACGCCCTGATGGCGCCGCTAGAACTTTCGTCGTGCGGGGGACATCCGCGCTCGGTCAACGCGAAACAGGGGATAGCCGATGAACGCCACCACCCGTCCTGAAAAAGTGGAATCGACTGAAGAGGACAGCAATCTCGCCGCGGTCTCGGAAGTCGAAGCCGGGATCCGCGATTTCGTTCGCAATGACATCGCCTATCTGCGCCGCCCGGCGCCGGGCATGTTGACCACCTCGGAGACGCTGCCCGAGACCACGCCGGAAAGTGCCGTGAACAGCGTCAACTCGCTGATCCAGCGCGTCGCCGGGACATCGCTGGCCGAAATCGAAAACCTGATTTCCGAGCTGGAAAGCCTGCGCGACCTGCTGCATGCCGAAGGCCAGCGCGTGCAGCGCGAAATCTCCGGCTATGCCCAGCTCAGCCAGGCCGCCATGAAATCCACGCGCATGATTGCCGACAATGTCTCGCAGTGGAAGCGCACCGCCGAAGGGCTGCGCAACAGCTGAGCGTCTGACAGCGTGGTGCTGTTGTCGATCGCCGCCGCCTCCTGTCAAGGGAACTGACAAGGGAGCGCGGCGGTTGCTTGTGGCGGGCAGGCCGGCGATTCCGGTGTTATGGTTAGCAGAGGGTGATTATCGGCTGGCCATCGTCGCCGTCTCCAGCGAATAGTCGCCGTCGGCATAGCCCTTCACGACCATTCCGGTGGTGAGCATCACCGCCAATGTCACGGTTGCGAAAATAAAACCCACCAGTTTCAGGCTATTGCGGTCTGCCGTCATCGTCATCCCCGTTGCGGTCCCCGTCGGTTCACTATGACAGGCACAGGTTCAGAATGCGTTAGCGCGAAAACGGTTCCACGCAGAGCGCAAAGGAACCCGCTCCGCTCGCACCGGCGGTCGCTCAGGATTTGGCGTTCCGTCGCGGCACGAACGCCGTCGCCAGCAGCGAGAACACCAGTTCGCCGCGCTGGTTGGTGCCGGTGTTGCGGACCTGCAGGATGCCCCATTGCGGACGAGAGTCCGACGAGCGCAGCGATTCGACCTCACTGGCATAGCTGACGGTGTCGCCGGCGAGCACCGGCCTGATCCACCGCAAGTCGCGAAATCCCGGCGAGGGTCCCCAGACCGCGACCTCCTCGCCGCGCGCCGCGGCATCCCGGGCCAGCCGCTGACCGTCGGCCACCAAGAGCTTCATGCAGACCGAGCCGACATGCCAGCCCGATGCGGCAAGCCCGCCGAACAGCGATTGGCGGCCCGCTTCCTCGTCGAGGTGAAAACGCTGCGGATCGAACTGCGCCGCGAATTTCTTGATGCCCTCGGCGGTGAAGGTGAACGAGCCCACCTCGCGGCGCTGGCCGATCGCGATGTCTTCGAAGAACCGCATCAGCCGGCCTGCCCGGAGCCGACCGTGCGGCGGCCAACGAGGATCGGCGAGACCATTTCGCACAGCGCCTCGCCGGCGGCATTGCGGATGATACCCCGGAACGTCACGATGCCGGTGTCGGGACGGCTGCGGGACACCCTCGCCTCCGCGACGTCGATATCGAGCGTGAGATCGTCGCCCGGCCGCAGCGGCGCGAGCCAGCGCAATTCGTTGACCCCCGGCGAGCCCAGCGAGGCGGTGCGGCCGATAAAGCCGTCGAACATCATCCGCATCATGATCGAACAGAGATGCCAGCCGGAGCCGGAAAGGCCCTTCAGCATCGAACGCTTCGCCGCCTCTTCGTCGAGGTGCATCGGCTGCGGATCGAACTCGGCGGCGAACGCCAGCATCTCCTCGCGCGTGACATGGCGCGGTCCGAAACTGCCGTAGTGACCGGGTGGAAAATCTTCGAAGCGCAGCGTCATGGATGGGGGATTACCGAAACGAGGCCCGATTGTGGCCGTTATTTGCGGCAATCTCAACCCGCCCGCGTGCATGGCTCGTCCCTCGTCTTGCCCGCGACGGCATTCGGAGCTAGGCCCTGTGCGGCGATCAGCCAGATTCGAACACCATTGCTATGCGACTTGCCGGGAGAACGACCGATGTTTGAATTTCGCGATTTGTTTCAGTGGGACCGCTTTATTACACCGACCATCATCAAGACCTTTTACTGGCTGGTCATCGCATTGATCGTGCTGTTCGGGATCTCCGGCATTTTCAACGGCCTCGCCGCGATGGCGATCAGCCCGTTCGGCGGCTTCATCGTGCTGCTGGGCTCGATTGCCAGCGTGCTGGTCGGAATCATCTTTTCAAGGATCGCCGCGGAATTCATCCTGATCGTGTTTCGCATCAATGAGCATCTCGGCGCGATCCGCGACCAAGGGCAGGCGCATTAGGGCTCGCGTCATTGCGAGCAATCCATCGTCAGGGACGAAGATGGATTGCTTCGTCGCTGCCGCTCCTCGCAATGACGGGTATGCGGATGGCTCCGGCTCAACCAACATTCAGGTATTGAACCTGAAGTGCATGACGTCGCCGTCGGCGACGACATAGTCCTTGCCTTCCAGCCGCAGCTTGCCGGCGTCGCGGGCGCCGGCCTCGCCGCCGAGCGCGACATAATCGGCATAGGCGATGGTTTCGGCGCGGATGAAGCCCTTTTCGAAATCGGTATGAATGACGCCGGCGGCAGCCGGCGCCCGGGTGCCGCGATTGATGGTCCAGGCCCGCGCTTCCTTCGGGCCGACGGTGAAATAGGTGATGAGGTCGAGCAGCTGGTAGCCGGCCCGGATCAGGCGATCGAGCCCGGCCTCCGCCAAGCCCAGCGTGTCGAGAAACTCGCTGCGCCCCTCGCGCGACAATGTCGCGATCTCGGATTCGATCTTGGCGGAAATCGCCACCGCGGCCGCGCCTTCCTCTTTTGCGCGCGCAAAGACCTGCCTCGAGAAATCATTGCCGTCACCGGCCGCGCTTTCCTCGACGTTGCAGACGTAAAGCACCGGTTTGGAGGTCAGCAGGCCGAGCATGGCGAAGGCGCGCTCTTCCTCAGCCTTGCGCTCGAGAAATCGCGCCGGCCTGCCCTCGCGCAACAGCACCAGCGCCCGGTTGACGAGGTCGAGCTGCTCTTTGGCGTCCTTGTCGTTGCCCTTGGCCTTCTTGGTCAGATTGTCGACGCGCTTTTCCAGGCTGTCGAGGTCGGCGAGCATCAGCTCGGTCTCGATGGTGTCGATATCGGCGAGCGGCGCGATCTTGCCCTCGACATGGGTGATGTCGGAATCCTCGAAACAGCGCACCACATGCGCCACCGCATCGACCTCGCGGAGGGTGGCGAGAAACTGGTTGCCGAGGCCCTCGCCTTTCGAGGCGCCGCGCACCAGCCCCGCGATGTCGACAAAGGTCAGCCGCGTCGGAATGATCTGCGCCGACCTGGCGATCGCGGCGAGCTTGTCCAGCCGCGGATCCGGCACCGCGACCTCG
>JBDTKD010000081.1:0-4224 GCA_039935515.1 Bradyrhizobium sp. | reverse complement strand
TAATATGTGCCCTTTTTACAACGCGTAACTCTTTGAAATTACAGGGGCGGCGAAAGGTGTTTTCACCCATTCGCAAAGTTCGTGCCATATCGCAAAAGTTGTGCTCACAATCAGGCACGACAGCCGTGAAATCCCTTTAGCTGCGCGGCACCATCATACGTTCCCCCATCGCGGTTTCCTCCATTGGAGGTTTGCGTACGCCGGCCCCGGTGTGCGCCGCGCCACCATCATCGGGCCGGCATCCGCAAACCTTCACAAAAGCGGAAGTCAGAATTTCGCGCAGGCACAACCATCGGCGTTCATCACTTGGGCAGCGCATCACCCATCGACCCAAACGCTGGTTTCAAGGCTACACGGTCCGCAAAGTACGCTTTATTCAAGCCCGGCCTTTCGCAATGATGCAAGATAATGCTCGCGTTCAGCCTCAAATCGGATCGGTATGTGGGCGGAAATCCAGGCCAGGGAAACATTTGGCTGGGCCCGCCGCAGGTCCTGCAAGGCCGGCCCGGCCACTTCCATGTCGCCGGCCGCCCCGGCGGCGGCCGTCAGCACGCGAAGGCCGCCGACGAAATCGCTGCGCTGACGAATGGCTATACGCGCAAGGTTGATGGCCTCGGTGTAGTTGCGGCCAATGAACTGGGCATAGGCCGCGATGCCATCATAGACGGCGACAAACGGATCGCGCGGACTCAGGCGTATGGCGTGGCACGCAGCCTCGTTCGCCTCCTGCCAGCGCCCGGAATAGGACAGCGATAATCCATAGTAGCCCTGCGCCAGCGCGAAATTCGGATTGAGGCGCAATGCAATTTCATATTCGGCCAGAGAATCGTCGAACCGGCGCGCCATCAGATGGACATGACCGAGCGCCATATGTGCCCAAGGGTCTTCGCCATCGCTTCTGATTGCGGCCAAGGCCGCACGTTCGGCCAGCGGCACGGCGGTGGCCATATCGGCCCAGCCCATATGCGCAGTGAACATATAGCTCGTTGCCAGCACGCCGAGCGCCTGACCGTAGTCCGGATCAATGTTGATGGCTTTTTCCAGCAAAGCCTGTGCGACGACATTGTCCTGCCGCGTCACGCGCCAATAATGCGACAGCGCCCGCATCACTAGATCCCAGGCGTCGAGACTGTCCGGCGTTTTGCGCCGCGCGTGAAAATTCTCGGCGGCATAGAGCTGCGGTTCGATCGCTGTCACGATAGCTTCTGTGATCTCGTCTTGAACGGCGAAGACGTCCGCCAAGCCGCGGTCGTAGCGCTCGGCCCAAAGATGACTGCCGGTCGCGACATCATTGAGTTGCGCGGTAATGCGGACCCGGTCGCCTGCCTTGCGCACGCTGCCTTCGACGACATAGCCGACGCCGAGTTCGTGCGCGATCTGTGTCAGATGAACCGACTTGGACTTGTAAACGAAAGAAGAGTTACGCGCGATCACGAAAAACCAACGCAGCTTGGACAAGGCGGTGATGATGTCTTCGCTGATGCCGTCGGAAAAATAGTCCTGCTCGGAATCTCCGCTCATGTTAATGAAAGGCAGAACCGCGATCGACGGCCGGTCCGGCAGCGGGAAAGCCGAGAGCACGTGTTCGTTCGACGCGGCATCGGGGATCGCACCGGGCCTCGGGTCGTCGCTGAGCACGCCGACAAACCGGAATCCCTTGCGCGCGATGGTCCGGATCAGCTTCTGACGGTTGCCGCTATCGCCGATCGCTTTGCGAGCGGCGTTGATCCGGCTACCAAGGGTCGATTCCGAGACGATCCGGCCCTGCCAGACCGACGCCATGACGTCGTCTTTCGGAACGACCCGGTCGCGGTTGTCGATCAGCAGCACCAATAGATCGAATACCTGCGGCTCAAGTGCGACCAATTCTGTGCCACGCCGAAGTTCGCGGTTGCTGGTGTCGAGCGTGTAAGCGCTGAACGAATATACCAAAATAACCCCTCTCGCTCATCATCGTGGTAATCGGGCCGGGCATCTCTCAACAAACAATCAAGCTCATCTCATGAATAAATCATGCTTCCATCAAAGCTTTTCGGCCGCCTTACGTCCATCCTTTGGCGACGCATAAGGATATTAATCCATTTGGCACGCGATATCAGTGGGCTCGGGTCCAATTGATGGAGGAAAGAATGACGCAGTGGAAACTCAGTGGAACTTATTTCGAGACCTGCAATTGTGAGGCGGCATGTCCTTGCGTCTTCACCAGTCCGCCGACCGAAGGCAATTGCACGGCCCTGGTCGCCTGGCACATCGACAAGGGAAAGTTCGGCGATGTCGTCCTCGACGGACTCAATGTCGCGCTCGCAGTCGAGGCGCCCGGCACCATGGTGCAGACCAAGTGGAAGGTCGCCGCCTATTTCGATGACAAGGCCAGTGCCGCGCAAAACGATGCGCTGCACGCGATCTTCTCCGGAAAATCGGGTGGCCACCCCGCCGTGCTGGCGTCGTTTATCGGCGAGATGGTGGGCGCGAAAAACGTGCCGATGCAGTTCAAAAGCGACGGCAAGAACGCTAGTCTATCGATCCCCGGCCTTGCCGAGGCCGACATCACGATGCTGGAAGGTCAAGGCGGAAAGCCGATTACGATCGACAACCATCCGCTCTGCATTGCGCCCGGCGAGCCGGCCACCGTTGCGCGTTCCAACCGATTCCGCATGAAAGACTTCGGTTTTGATTGGAATCTATCGGGGCGCAATGGCTTCCGCTCGCCCTTTGCCTACAGTTCGTAGTCGCGGCTGGATCGCTTTTGAATCCGGCTGCCTTTACCGGGCGCGTCCTATGACATGTCACAATTGGCAGGTCGCAATGGGGCGCGCTTTCGATACGGCAATGAATGGTGTGTCATGGTGAATGATCGGACGCTCGACCATGTTGCAAGGCTCCGCCAGGTTCCCATCTGGATCGGGCTCGCCGCTATCGTTGTATTGAGCTGGCTTTATCTCTTTCAGATGAACGCCAGCATGCCCGGCATGACGACGCCTATGTCGGGCTTGACCTCTCAGATGCCGGGAATGACGTCTTCGATGTCAGGTATGACGCCGGCCAAGACGGCGTCAATGATCGGTTCGGCCTCGGTCGAGATCTTGCTCATCTTCGTCATGTGGAGCGTGATGATGGTGGCGATGATGGTGCCGACCACCGTTCCCGCGATCACAATTTTTTTGACACTGACCGGCCGGCGGCATCCGTCGCAGAACCCCACCGTGCCGACGGCGCACTATGTCGGCGGCTATATTGCCGCATGGATCGGCTATTCCGCGTTCGCCGCCTTCGCGCAATGGGTATTGACGCGGACCATGCTGGTTTCACCGATGAGGGGAAGCAACGCGACTGTCGGCGCGTTAATCCTGCTGGTCGCCGGCGTCTATCAATTCACGCCGCTCAAGGATGCCTGCCTGACCCAATGTCGGTCGCCGCTGGCGTTCTTTATGGCCGAATGGCGTGACGGCAACCGCGGCGCTTTCGTCCTGGGCCTGCGGCAGGGAGCCTATTGCGTGACATGCTGCTGGATGCTGATGGCGGTGATGTTCGTGGTCGGCGTCACGAACTTGACCGCGATGGCTTTGCTGACCGTGTTTCTGCTGGCGGAAAAAGTGGCACCGCCGGCTTGGCATATCAGCCGCGTGTCAGGGGCCGCCCTGATTGCCTGGGGCGCATGGATAGGAGCAAGTATGTGGCCTTGAGCGCTTTTTAAAGTCGGGTGATAAATCGAGAGCTTGATCATCTCACGCTCCGGGTCTTCCCCGGTGCGGTACCAATTCATCAAGGTGCGGACGGCGAAGCTATGGCGAAGATCGTGAATGCGCGGACCACGGCCGTGCCGGTTGAACTTTTGCGCGGTTCGCAATCCGATGCGCTGGCAGACTGAGGCAAAGTTATAGCGGGCTGCACAATCGTCGGGACGCCTCCCATCGTCCGACACGAAGAAGGACTTCGGGCAGCCGCCCAGAAGCCGGTCGCGCTCCTTGGCGTAGGCGATGAGCCGATCCGAAGTGCTCTGCGATACCGGAACGATGCGCACCTTGCCGGGCTTGCCACGGCGGATAGTCAGCACGCCGGTCGCCAGATCAACATCGCCATCGTCGAGGGCGAGCACCTCGCTGATCCGAAGGCCGGTGACGGCAATGAGGCCGAAGAGCATCGCGTATGTCAGGGCGCGGATGCCATTGGCTGAAGGAAGCCGCTCCGCTCCATCGATGATCTGCACGATCTCCCGATCGCTAT
>JBDTKD010000080.1:0-4891 GCA_039935515.1 Bradyrhizobium sp. | reverse complement strand
AGCGCAGCGAAGACAGGACCCCGGTCATCATGCCGGTCCTTCAGGCTGGCCCGGCGGCGGCCGAGGCCGCCGCCGGCGCGGTATACTGCGCCAGGCGCTGCTCGAGCGTGGCGATGTTCTGGAACAGGCGGGCGCTGGTGAGACGGAGAAAGTAGAAGCCGAAAGCCGGATTTTGCACGTAGAGCTGTTCGACCTGGGTATAGCTGACGCTGAGGATCAGACCCGATACGATGCATTCCAGCGTCTGGGTTCGCACATTCGACGGCGACAGCATGCCCATCTCGCCGACGATGGCCCCGACCGGCAGTTCGATGCCGGATTCGACCAGCCGAAACCGGCCGCTGACGATGTAGAGCATCTCCTCGGCCTTCTCGTCCTTGTAGAACAGCATTTCGCCGGCCGCGCATTTGCGTTCGGTCATGAAGGGCTTCAGCCACTCCATCGACAGGTCGCTGTTGACCGATTTCTTCACATCGCGCACCAGCTGCAGCATTTGGTGCAGCCGATAGGCGTTGAGCGGCAGCAGCAACCCGTGAAGCAGCAGCGTCGGGTAATTGCGCAGCGGAATCGCCGTCGCGATCAGCAGGATATTGGTGAGGATGGCGAATACCCGCAGCGGGATCATGGTCCGCATCGAGAGGGTCGCCACCACGAAGATCGACGCGAAAAAGCTGCTGGCGGCGCCGGCGTTTTCAGCGAGATGTGACGTATCCATGGGAAACCAGCCAATTGTCCGGAATGAAATGTTGGGCAGCGCGTCTTTTCCGCGCGCCCACCAGCATAAAGGGCGAAAGCAGCCTTTGATATACGGAGGAAAGGCGGAGTTTTGTCGGTGGTTGCGGCCGGTCCCGGGCAAAAACCCCGTGGCGCGGCAATGACGGCAGCCAACTGATGGCTCGCTCCGTTGACGGCCTCCCGCAGCACGGGCACCTTGTACGACCGGACACACCCCGACTCGGCCGGATCCGACTTCCTTTCCACCGACAGACGCCGCTTTCCCATGTCCAAGCCGCTTGTTTTACCAGCTCTGACCCAATTTGTGGTCGCGACGACCGGCCGCAACATGACCAAGGCGGCCTATATCGCGGTGTCGGCCGGCGTCGCCCTGATGGTCCTGCTCACCGTCAATCCCTCGGAGGAGGCGGGACATCTCTGGATCAAGGCGCTGCTGTGGGCGTGCCTGGCGTTTTTCGTTTTCGAATGGGTGGTCCGGCTTCGCCATGCGCATCTGGCGCAACGCGGGCTGGCCTATGCACTCTCCGGCCGCGGGCTGGTGGACGCCGGCGGCGCCATCGCGGTCCCGATCGCCCTGATGTTCGGCATCAGTCCGAGGACCGCGTGGCTGCTGGGGGTGCTGTGGCTCCTGAAGGTGATTCCCGGCATTCCCGGATTGCGCCAGTTGCGCCGGGTGCTGGTGCAGGAGTCCGGGCCGCTGCTGAGCGTGCTGGTGATCTTCCTGATGGTGCTGTTTCTGGCCTCGGTGGCGGTGTATTATTTCGAGCACGAGGTGCAGCCGGCGACCTTCGGCAGCATCCCCGCCGCCTTATGGTGGGCGGTGGCGACCCTGACCACCACCGGGTATGGCGACGTGGTGCCGATCACGCTGCTCGGCCGGCTGGTCGCGGCCGTTGTGATGATCTGCGGGCTTGGCGTGTTCGGGCTCTGGACCGGTATTCTCGCCACCGGCTTTGCCGCCGAGACCCGCCGCGACAATTTTCTCAAGACCTGGGAATCGGTCAGCAAGGTGCCGTTCTTTGCCGCCCTCGGTCCATCGGCGATCGCCGATGTCACGCACATGCTGCGCACCATGGACCTGCCGGCGCGTACCATGATCATCCGCAAGGAACAGACCGGCGACTGCATGTATTTCATCGCTGCCGGCGAGGTCGAGGTCGATCTGCCCGGCAAGAAGGTCAAGCTCGGCGAGGGCGCGTTCTTCGGCGAAATGGCGCTGCTCGGCAACAATCTGCGCTCCGCCAACATCACCACCACGCGGGTGTCGAAGCTATTGGTGCTCGATCTCGTCGACTTCCGGCTGCTGATGGCTCGGCATCCCGATCTCGCCGAGACCATCGACGCCGAAGCCAGGCGGCGCGCGCTGGAAAACAAATAAGGGAGAAACAGATGTCCGACGCCGCGACCGCGCCGCTGCTCGCCATCGACGGGGCGCGCGCCACCATCCGCCTCAACCGTCCCAGACATTTGAACCGGCTGCAGCCCGATGACCTCAATATCTTGCTCCAGTTGTTCGACCGGATCGAAAGCGATGCCGCGCTGCGGGTGCTGGTGCTGACCGGAACCGGCCGCGCCTTCAGCGCCGGATACGATCTCAACTCGGTGGCCGAGCGCGCCGCCAGCACCGTCGAGCAGCAAAGCGCGGGCTCGGCGTTCGAGGTCGTGGTCAACCGGCTCGAGGAACTCGGCGTTCCCACGATTTGCCGGCTCAACGGCGGCGTCTATGGCGGCGCCACCGATCTGGCGCTGGCCTGCGATTTCCGGATCGGCACCGGCGGCTGCGAGATGTTCATGCCGGCGGCGCGGCTCGGGCTGCATTATTACCCGAGCGGCATCGCGCGTTATGCCTCGCGGCTGGGCATCGACAATGCCAAGAAGCTGTTCCTGACCGCCGAGAAGATCGGCGCTGCGGAAATGCTGCGGATCGGCTACCTCACCGCGCTAGTGCCCACCGACGCGCTCGACCCGGAGGTCGACCGGCTCGCAAATATTCTGGCCGGCAACGCTCCGGTTGCGATGCGCGGCATGAAGCAGGCGGTCAACGAATTCGCCCGCGGCAGGCTCGACCAGGACGCCGCCGACCGCCGCCATCGCGACAGCATGCGCGGCGCCGAAATCAGGGAAGGCATCAAGGCGTTCGCGGAAAAGCGGCCGCCGAGGTTTTGACGGCGTCATTGCGAGGAGCGTAGCGACGAAGCAATCCATTTTGCCGTCATTCCGGGATGCGCCTCTTGGGCGCAGGCCCGGAATCCATAACCACGGAATTCGCGTAGGGCGATGTGAGAGCAGTCATGCTCAAAATCGGCAGTGGTGGTTATGGATTCCGGGCTCGCGCCAAGAAAGAGGCGCGCCCCGGAATGACGGCGAGCTACTCCTCCACGAAGGTCGCGGTATCGGCGATGCTGGCGCGGGAGGTGCGGTAGCTGTTGACTGTGTGGGCGTGATCGGCGAAGCCGAATGAAATGCCGCAGACCACGCGGCGATCGTCGCCGAGCTTGAAATGACGGCGGATCAGCCCGGAATGGCGCGCCAGCGCCGCCTGCGGAATGGTACCGAGACCGAGCGCCTGGGCGGCCAGCATGAAATTGCCGACATAGGCGCCGCAATCGATCGCGCCATAGACCCCGAGCGCCTCGGTCGAATGAATGATCGCGACATGCGGCGCGCCGAAGAAATTGTAGTTCTCGAGCGCCTGCCGCGCATAGGCCGCCTTGTCGCCGCGCGTGATGCCGAGGGTGTTGTAGAGTTGGAAGCCGCTTTCGCGGCGGCGTTCGAGATAGACCCCGAGATATTCCCGCGGAAATGAAAAGTCGCCATCTTCCGGCGCGCCGGAGCTGGCTTCGGCATGGATCAGCTGGCGGAAGCGTTCCTTGGCGGCGCCGCTCGCGATCACCACCTGCCAGGGCTGGCTGTTGCACCATGAGGCGGTGCGCTGCGCCACCGCGAGCACCTGCTCGATGGTCTGGCGCGGCACCTGCTGCGGCAGGAACGCACGAACGGAATAGCGCTCGTTGAGCAGCTCCTCGAGCACGCCGATGCGGTCATCGGTCGAATAGCGCGCCTTCGGCGCCTTGGCGGCCTCGGCCCCGAACGCGACTCCCCTCGGGGTGTCATCGAAATTCATGGACTGACCTCTCACTTTTCCATCGGTGTCTCTCCCTCATGGTGAGGAGGCGCCCTGGCGCCGTCTCGAACCATGAGGCCCCGACAGTGGCCTCATCCTTCGAGACGCATCGCTTCGCGATGCTCCTCAGGACGAGGGAGTCCTTATCCCCGCCCCTTGGTCGGGATTTTGTTGAACGGCACGTCCTTGTCGACCCGGATGTCACCGGGCAGGCCCAGCACGCGCTCGGCGATGATGTTGCGGAGGATTTCGTCGGTGCCGCCGGCAATCCGCATCGACGGCGAACTCAGCAGGATCTGCTGGAACTGGCCGCGCGCCTCCTGCTCGGCATCCCCGGTGAGAGCGCCGGCGGCGCCCTGCAGGTCCATCGCATAGATTGCGATGTCCTGCAGCATCGTACCCGCGACCAGTTTGCCGATCGAGTTTTCAGGCCCCGGACGGTCGCCTTTGGAAAGCGCCGAGATGGCGCGGTAGCTGGTATATTTCAGCCCGCTCGCCTTCACCGCCCAGCCGGCAAGCTTCGAGCGCGTGGCGCGATCGTCGATCGCCGGCCCGTCCTCCGTCATCAGGTTGGCGCAGAAATCGAACATTTCGGGGAAACCGGTCGCGAGTCGCGCGCCGATCGACATCCGCTCGTTCATCAGCGTGGTCAGCGACACGTTCCAGCCGTCGCCGACCGCGCCGAGACGCTGGCTGTCCGGGATCGCGACGTCGGTAAAGTAGACCTCGTTGAATTCCTGCATGCCGTTGGCCTGCTTGATCGGCCTGACCTCGACGCCCGGACTCTTCATGTCGAGGAAGAACATGGTCAATCCCTTGTGCTTCGGCACATTGGGATCGGTGCGCGTGATCAACAGTCCATAGTCGGAATAATGCGCGCCCGAGGTCCAGATCTTCTGGCCGTTGACGATCCAGTCGTCAGCCTTCTTTTCCGCGCGGGTACGCAGCCCCGCGACATCCGATCCGGCCGCCGGCTCGGAGAACAACTGGCACCAGATATGTTCGCCGGCGGCGAGCTTCGGCAGATAGTGG
>JBDTKD010000079.1:0-6730 GCA_039935515.1 Bradyrhizobium sp. | reverse complement strand
CCTCTTAACGGATAGATTACGCGGATTCAAAACTACGCGGCGAGCAGTGCTTCAACTGAGTTTTGAAGCTGAAATCGCGTGTACGGCTTCGGAAGGAAGTGCGCGCCGTCAACAAACAAAGCCTTCGTTTTATCGTTGATGGTATTGCCGGTCGTGTAGAGCACACGCAAATTCAGCCGGAGCTTGATGGCCTGGTGGGCAAGTTCATACCCGCCAAGGACCGCCCTCTTGAGGTAGATATCGGTAAAGAGTGCATCAATCTGTTGAGAGGAACGTAGGAGTGAAAGCGCCTCGTCTACGTCGCTGGCCAAAAGTGTATCGTGACCCCGGTCTTGAATTATCATCTCCGCGTCGTCGCGGAGAAACCCATCATCTTCAACGATCAGTATCGCGGCCATCAAAACTGTTTCTGCCGTGACAACCAGAATCGCGTCTATCCGAACTCTTCCTGCCGGGACCACGGCTGTCAGAGCCCTACCGAGCGCTATCAGGGCTAAGGCATACTCGCACCAAATCAAAAGGTTCCGTCGGTTTTGAAATTTTTAATGAATCTGTTTTCTTGGAAACACTGAAGCCATATCAGCGGCTTAGGCTGAAAAGAACCAGGGAATTGGAGATCTGTGCCGGATCTATTCGATCACTAAGGCCGATGGAATTGACTTCAACCTTGCGAGAATTCCTGCTGATTTTAGCGAAACCAGCGACGAACCGTTCGATCTTGGTCAGCGCTCGGTTCAGGATGATCGACGGCAGCCCGTCGGATAGCGTGAAAAATCCGGCCAAGGCGGTCGGCCTCACGGTGACCGATTTCGAGGTCCTGGCGCTGATACACCATTTGGAAGTTATGCCGTTCGATTTCGATATTGCGGGCGGCGAATATCCAACACTCGCCTCGTGTGCAGCGATTGGTTCTGATGCCATCGAGGCTGTTGCCGATCGCGGTTACTATAGCGGCGAGGAAATTCTGGCCTGTGAGGCAGCCGGCATCACGGTTTATCTGCCGAAGCCGCTGCCCCTGACATTGAAGACACCGTAGTAAAATTCCTGAAGGAGAATCTCGCCGCCGAACAAGAAGGGGCGTCGACCGGCGTTGTGCCCTATGGGGTCGCGGCGGTCTCGCACAGCTGGTCGCCGGAATTGTTGTGCACAGGGAGAGGCTCATCATTCGACTCAAGTCGGACAACACAGATGAGGGATCCGATTCCCCGGATGACCTGTCGCTCTCAATTCCCTGGCAGAAGCCACCCTCCAGGAGATCCCGCCAGATCCTGCTTCCGCACAATGCATCTCGAAGCGACGCCCGTCCGGCACAGTTCGAACGCCGGTCCCGCCTGGTCAGCGCTATCGCACGTGGCCGTCAATGGCTGGATGATGTTGTCTCAGGTCGAGTGACGACGATCGCTGAGCTTTGCGACCGCGAGAGGTGCAGCGTCCGACAGGTCAATATGACCATCTCGCTCGCCTTCCTCGCACCCAATCTTGTCAAGGCAGCCGTAGAAGGCCGCCTGTCCCGAGGCATTGGCATCGAGCGGCTCCGTGATCCGCCGACTGTATGGAGCCGTCAGTTCGAGGCGCGCGGACTCAATCCGGCATAGCTAGAGCGTCAACCCAAGATCCCTAATCGCGGTGGCTCCAAATCGGAATTCCGGCTGCAGGTGCGGCCGGAGTTCACGTCCGAGCCCGACCGTCGGGAACGGAATTTTTGCATGCAGAGACAGCGCCCCCAAAATCGCCACTCAAAAGCGGAACCGCCCTCAGAGACCAAAATCCGGGAAATGAATGGCCGGAAATGCCCGCAGAAACGCCCTATCGGACGTCGCGCCGGAAACGCGCGGTTTGCGGAGACTGGATGGTGGTGGAAGCAGTCAGCTGCGAACCAGTCTTACCTATTTTCGCCTGTTGTAGCCTGATAGTTTCGGTTCAGTTGCGGAAGGTGCCGGCCTTTGCAGAATTTATAGCGCATTTTCCGGAGCTTGTTGGAATTCCGGCCAGCGGACGTATCAAAATTAGCAGGCGTAGAACAGGTTCGTATCAGGCTCGGAACAGGATCCGAACAGGCTGCGAACACGTCAAAAAATATCGATATATCGGCGACCTCGTTCGCTCTCGCCCAGGGAAGGTTTTCATCAAGCACCACACTCCACGCCGCCGCCCGTTACTGGGCGAAGGGTTGGAGTCGGGTAGATGCGGCTGAAGCGGGCGATCGCGAAGCCGACGGGCGTCCGGCCCTCCGCCGAGTAGGCGATGACGAAGCCGCTGATGGCGAAGAAGACCGGGACGCCGAGGAAGCCGTACTGCGCGACCGGCGCCAGCGCGCCGGTAGCGCCACTTGGGGCACGCCGTGCGACGCGGGGCCCCAGAAACCGTAGTGGTACAGCACCACTGCGCCGACGGCCGCAAGCCGCAGCAGATCGAGGGCGGGCACGCGCGAAGAATCCGTCCGGTTCTGGTCCACGTGCGATCTCCAGATGACCGGGAACTATCGGCAATACCGTTGAAGATCGCTTTAACGGGACGTGTGGGATTCGGCTTATCTGGGTCTTTTGCGCGCCCGACGGTCAGATCAGCGCCGTCGCGACGCCAGCGACCGCGCTGAGGGCGACGACGACGAGCGGAGGGGCCCGCCAGGCGACCAGAAGGACGAAGCCGACAAGGGCGATGCCGAAATCCCGCGGACCCTGGACGGTGTTCGTCCAGACAGGATTGTACAGCGCCGCGCCTAGCAGCCCCACGACCGCGGCGTTGACGCCACGCATCATCGCCGGGGCGCCTGCGCGCCTTCGGAAGGAGTCCCAGAACGGCAGAACTCCGAGCAGCACCAGGATCCCGGGCAGAAAGATGCCGACGAGGCCCAAAACCGCCCCTGCGAGTCCGTGCGGCTCCGGAGTGACCACCGCTCCCAAGTAGGCTGCGAACGTGAAGAGCGGACCCGGCGCGGCTTGGGCGGCTCCGTAGCCGGCGAGGAATGCATCGTCGCTAAGCCAGCCCGGCGTGACGAAGGCTTCACGCAGCAGGGGCAGGACGACGTGCCCGCCGCCGAAGACGAGCGCGCCCGATCGGTAGAAGGCATCAAACAGGGCCACGCCGGATGATCCCGTCAGACCCCACAGCGCTGGAAGTCCCACCAGCAGGAGGAAATAGCCCGCCAGGGTGATGAAACCCACGGTGCGCGATACCGGCATTTCGACGTGTCCGGACGGGGCCTGCGCTCCGCTGCGGCACAGCCAGAAACCGGTGATCCCGCCGAGAACGATCGCCCCGATCTGCGCGACCGACGACGCGCTGAAGAGAATGATCAGCGCCGCCACCGCGGCGATCGAAGCGCGCTCGCGATCGGGGCAGAGGTTGCGCGCCATGCCCCAGACGGCCTGCGCCACGATGGCCACCGCCGTCAGCTTCAGTCCGTGCAGCAGTCCGGTCCCGATCGGCCCGTTCAGCGCCCCGGCCCCGTAGGCGAAGAGGATGAGGGCCGCGGCCGAAGGCAAGGTGAAGCCGGTCCACGCGGCGAGCGCGCCCAGATAGCCGGCTCGCGTGAGGCCGATCGAGAAGCCGACCTGGCTGCTGGCAGGACCCGGCAGGAACTGGCACAGCCCAACGAGATCCGCGTAGGCATGTTCGTCGATCCATTTCCGGCGCACCACGAACTCGTCTCGGAAATATCCGATGTGAGCGATCGGGCCGCCGAAGCAGGTCAGCCCCAGCTTGAGAAAGGCGCGGAAAACCTCCAGCGGCGAGCCGTGGCGGGCGGGGGCTGACGTTGCTTCGGCGGTGATGTCCATGCGTCACGCGTAGTCAAAAAGGACCATGAAGCCAAAATCCATATGCAATTGTTGATGGCAGTGGAAGAGCGTCATTCCCGGATTGCCGGCGACGAAGTCGAACTCGATCTCCTGGAAGCCGCCGAGCATCACGACATCCTTGAACACGCCGGCAGTCGCCTTGCCGCCGACCCGAACCAGTTCGAAGCTGTGGCGATGCAGGTGCAGCGGATGGATGTCGTCACTCGCGTTGCGGAATTTGAGACGGTAGCGGCGGCCTTCGTGCACCTTGTACTTCGGCTTCATCGTCTCCATCGAGAACGCCTCTCCGTTCAGCGTCCACTGGTTGAAGCCGTTCAGCGCCGCATTGTGTTTGACGATGACGAACTCGATCGTCTCGTCGGGCCTGGCCGGCGCCGTGCCCGCCTTGCCGAATTGTGCGTAGTCCCAGCGAAACGGTTTTGGCTTCGCCCATTGGGGTTTGCCCCTGGCGCCCGCATACTCGACGACGATTCCCATCCCGCGCTTGCGGTCGTCGTCGGCGAGATCGCCCATGATCCAGACGCCAGGATGGTTCATCTCGACGATCGCTGAGATGCGCTCCGCCGTACCTAACCAGAGCACCGGCACGTCGCGCGGCGTCGGCACCGCATTTCCGTCGAGCGCAACGACCTTGAACATATGTCTCGGCAGGGCGAGGCTGCGGATCTCGCCGGCGCTGCCGTTCAGGACGTGAAACAGCACGCGCTCGCCCCGCTTGACGCGGATGGGCTCGCCATGGCCCAGCATCTTGCCGTTGATCGAGAAGAGGTCGTAGCCGACTTCGTAGCCTTTGGTCTTTTCCTGGGCTTCGTCGTCGGACCGCTTGCCGAGGTCCATGAGGTCCTTGACCGGCTCGCCGGCGAGGAAGTCCATAGCCATGTCGCCGCCGCGGCTGAACGACGGTTCGAACTCCTTGAGCACCAGGAAGACCTCGCGGTCGTAGGCGCCGGGCTCGCTCCTCGGCTCGTTGTAGACCGGCCCGACCTGGCCGGTGTAGGTGCCGCGGTTGAGGTCGCCGCCGGCCACGACATGCGTGTGGTAGAAGCGGAAGCCGGCGGGCTTCGGCACGAACGAGATGCGTCGCATGCCGTGCGGCGGGACGAAGGGGGTGCCCTCTTCGGCGGAGCCGTCCACGTCGCTCGGGATCATCTGGCCGTGCCAGTGAACGATTTCCGGCACGTCAGTATCGTTGTGAACGTCGACGATGGCGCGCTGACCTTCCTTGAAACGCAGCAGCGGGCCCGGGAACTGGCCGTTGTAAAACGTCGTCGACACGATGTGGTCCGGAGCCAGTTCGGCCAGGCTCGTGGCGATCCGCAGGGTGTAGTCGGCCTTCTCCTGGTCGCCCTGCGCGGTCGCGATCCCGGTCTGCGGGCCGACGAGAGGGAGAAGGGCCCCGCTGGCGAGCAAAGAACGGCGGTCTATCGGCATGTCGGGGGATCCTTCCACCAGGCTGCGCCACAGCCGACGGCGGTCATTATCGGGTTCCGATATCGATAATCGATGTTCCGGCGAACGCAAGTAACCTCCCGGGATAGGCCGGCCGTTTTCACCCGGACTCCGTCGCCGGTGATGAGATGCCAAATTTGGGGAGCAGAACCCACCAGCATTCTCGTTAACCGCCGCGCCCGACGAGCCAAAACGGACCGGCTGGATGCGGAGGGCATCTCAAAAAAATCAGGCCCCGGATTACTCCGAGACCCGCTGGCAGGCCAGACGTTATTTTTGAGAATGAGTGTGCGCTGTCGTCGTATGTTTATGAGCCTGTTCGCTATGCTCGTGAGCCGCGTTTGCATGATGCTTGGCATCCTCATGCTCGCCACGGGCGTGATGATGTTCGGCTTGATGATGGTGATGCGCCGCAGCGTGGTGATGAGCGGCAGCAGCGTGATGATGCTCTTGCGAGGGGTGCTTTGGAGATTGTGCCATTTGGGATTCCTCCTGTGGGCTGATGGAATTTAGCTTCAACTATCGCATCGGATGTTCGTTCCTGTCGGCGGTACCCGACTAAAGTTAGCCGGCTTTAGGCCGGCCACCGAACGGTTGGTTCATTCGGACGATCGTCATATTAAGAAAGGCCGCGAACGTCACCCAAAGCAGGTAGGGCAAAAGGAGCCAACTTGCCAAAGTCGAGAACCGGGCCACGCCAAGCATGAGCGCCAAGATCGAAAGCCAGAGAAACGGTACTTCGATCAAGGCCCAGTCCGGCCGCTTCAGATTAAAGAACAGCGGACTCCAGAGCATGTGCAGGACAATGTTGATGCCGAACAGGATAAGAATCAGAAGCTGTTCCGAACCGCTGGAAGCCTTTGTCCATGCCAGCACGCCTGACCATGCCGCGAGGCCGAGAATGACCGTCCATGCCGGTCCAAAGATCCAGTTAGGAGGATTCCAGTACGGCTTGCGCAGATTTTGATACCAAGGTCCGACCGTGGTCATCCAGCCGCCGACGCCGAGGACGAGCAAGGTGGTAAGGGACGCAAAGATGATGGGGATAGTCAAATTTGATCTCCGGAGCTGGTTTGCAATCCACGGACAAAGAATGCGCGTGAGGACAGACAACCTCCCCCATATAGGTTCACTGTCGGATGTCGAGGCCGAGCCTGGTCGCCTCGATCCGGCAATGGCGCGGCGTTCGCGGTCTCAGGAACCCGCCTTGTGGCGGGTCTCGGCATAGCCGCGAACGACCGCCTTGTCTTCGACGGCGCGCTCGGTGTGCCGGCTTGGATGTTCGATCGGGCGGCTTGTGCGGATGCCTCGGTTGTTGCCATCGTGCCTCATGTCGATTCATCAGCGCTGTCCGTGTTGGCGGGCCTTCTGGCGGATGTGTTGAAGGCGCGCGCCGCATCATCGAATGCCCTGCTTTCCGGCACATGCAGGACCTCTCGCGATCAGAATCGGGGAGAGGCTCATGTCAAGCAAGACAATGG
>JBDTKD010000078.1:0-5560 GCA_039935515.1 Bradyrhizobium sp. | reverse complement strand
GTGGTCCTGGATCATGGTAACGCAGCGATGTTGAAGCTCCCGCGCACAATCAGACTCGATCAGTCGGACACCTTCGTGTTCGAGCGGGCGGCTGAACCGGGCGAATGGGCGGTATCGGGAACATTCGTCCTTTGGAGCTACGGTGATCCCGCGACATTCAATCAGAAGCAGCGTACAGCGCTTCGCGCTGGGCTCCTGGGAATCGAAAGTCTCGGCTGGTCGACGCTCGCGATCGTCACGGAAGCGAGGGACGCGGACCGTTCCCACGCCATCGAACGGCTCGCCGAACAACTGCTGAATCGGTTTGGTGCACCGGACCTCGCAACCGCACAACATTCGGCGGAAGAGGAAATCACCTTTGCAGCGTCCCTCTGCGATCACCCCCTACAGACCCTGCTCGCCGTTCAGCGAAGCGTCGAGAGCGGCGAAATCCGCGAGCGGTTCCGGACTCTCACGCCGCGTTCTTCGGCGCCAGGGGCCGATCGGCTTCATGCACACGCCCGTGCGTTCACCTTTTTGGAAATCGAAGGGGAAGAGCAGACCGCGGAGCAGGTCGATCTCATCAACTTGATGAAGACAGATCGCACGTAGGGTATTCAGCCGAATAGCCCGCTCAGGAGCTCCACGAGCCGCAGGATTAACAGTCTCGCACCCGACTTTAGGTGAGAGAGCCGAAGGCCGTGCAGGATGGTCAGAACTACAAGCGCGCGTCTGTCCCGATCAAATTGTGGCCGGGATTACCCACACGCGCACCGTCAGTTGAGAATGCCTCGCTGACCGTACGTTGCTGCGTGTTCAAAACGTAGGCTCCGCCGACTGCGATGACCACCACGCAAATCAAGGCTGCAACAAACGCTTTCATCGTGATTTTCCTCTCATCTACTTTCAAAAGATAGTCAGACTCTGCGGTTTTACAAAGGCACAAATCAAACGCGGCAGCAGCAGAATCTCTCGAGAAGAGCGGCTTCGGGACGAAAATTACAAACGCGTAGCTTGAGAACTGCGGATTGACGATCCATAGTGCCTCCGCCATGCTCGTCCTCTCAATATTGGCGCGCCAACTGCCTGCATCGAAGCCTCGAAAGGTGCTGAAAACGCTATGTCGCGATACCATCTTGACACCCGTTGCCCCGAGCCGCCGGCAACTATTGTAACCGCCAGCCGCATTTGCAAAACCGGAGACCGGACCGATGTCCTTGAGAGCGTTGAACGCCGAATCGGTTTCTCGATTGACATGGCGGACGGAGCATGAGCGCCGCAAAATCTGTCGAGGTATGGCCGGTCGAAATCCGACTGGCGAAGGACAAACGAGTGCTGCATATCTCGTTTGATGACGGCGCCGCTTTCGAACTCGCTGCCGAACTGTTGCGGGTGGCGAGTCCGTCCGCCGAAGTCCAGGGGCATTCCGAAGCCGAGCGCAAGACAATCGGCGGAAAACGTAACGTCGCGATCCTCTCCATCGATCCGGTCGGTAACTACGCCGTACGCATCGGCTTCGATGACATGCATAATTCCGGGTTCTATTCGTGGGCGTTCCTGCACGAACTCGGACACGCCGCCTCGCAGCGTTTTCAGTCGTATCTCGACGATCTCGCCGCTAAGGGTCTGAATCGTGACAAACCGGGAGTCCGTTAGCAGTCTGGCGCCGGTCCGGTCACCCGTCCAGCGAATGCGCGCGGCTCGTCGCGCCCATCCGACGATACCTAAAAACACCTCCTCAGAAAGACGATTGAACAAACCGGCTATTCGGCCGGCTGTCTTTGCGTCTCGTTGGGTCCGGTGCGGGCCATCTCCTGCTTGATCCACAGAGCATGATGCTCGTTGGCCCAGTTGGCATCGACCGTTCCCGTGCCCATTGCCTCGAAAGCACCTTCCATCCCGATG
The DNA here is from genome assembly GCA_039935515.1 of Bradyrhizobium sp. GTDB lineage: Bacteria > Pseudomonadota > Alphaproteobacteria > Rhizobiales > Xanthobacteraceae > Bradyrhizobium. The sequence goes on along the minus strand of JBDTKD010000078.1, from coordinate 3,676 downwards.
GTACCGATGTAGATGTGGCCGAGCATTGCGGCCACGAACAGCATCGCGACAATTCCGTGGACCACTTCGGCAGCTTGCATGTTCTGGATGTCTGTTCCGTAGAACGGGAACATCAACACGTAACCTGAGATCGCCACAGCGCCGCCGCCCAGCACGACGATCCAGTAGATGGCTTTCTGGCCGGCGTTGAAGCGGTAAGCGGGCGGGTGATCATGCCCGACCATTCCGCCACGGCGTTTGAGCCAATCCATATCGACCTTGTTGGGGATATTGCCCGCAATCCACATCAAAAAGATCAAGATGACGCCGAGAGTGAAAGGGAAGCTCAGATAGTTGTGAGCATACTTGGCCCATTCCGACCAGGCGCTGAAAGCCTCCGGACCGATCAGCGGCAGAAGCAGCGGCCTTCCGAACGTGATGTTGAGCCCCGAGAGTGCGAGAACGACGAAGCACGTCGCCGTCATCCAATGCACCAGACGTTCAAACATGTTGAAGCGCACGATCGTGCGGCCGGAGCGCCCGCTTTCGATGCGGATCATTCCGCGCGACAGATAGAAGACGACCAGAACCGCCAGAATTCCGAGAATCGCCACGGCGCCGATCCAGCGCAATGTAACCTCATGGAAGTGGCGCCAGTCGCGGCCCGCGGGTTGCTCGATCGTGTAGGAACGAACGTCCGGAATGCTGCCGCGTCCCCGGATCGTATTGTGCTCCTGGAGGAGTTGCTGTTCTTTCACGGCGTTGGCCATGGGATCGACAGAGTTAGGCTGTTGCGCGGCGACCGGGCAGGAGACCGTTGCAAGCGCGAGCAGCGCGAGAGCCCCAACTATAATTCGGAGCTTGGCAACAAGAGCCTTCATAATCTTTCCTCCTTTGATCGCGTCGCTATTTCAGCGACCGCGAGACAATGACCTCGCAACCGGCCACTCAGGTTGCGATGTTCTCGCGATAGGCTGTATTCCAGCCCCAGGCGCCAGAGCCGTAGCCGCGCCTGACGACGCGCTCTTTGTAAATCTGGGCGATGATGTCGCCATCGCCGGCCAGCAAGGACTTTGTGGAGCACATCTCGGCGCACAGCGGCAGCTTGCCTTCGGCCAGGCGGTTGGCACCGTATTTCTCGTATTCTTCCTTGGAGTTGTCGACTTCTGGGCCGCCGGCACAATAGGTGCATTTGTCCATTTTGCCGCGCGAACCGAAATTGCCAATCCGTGGATATTGCGGCGCGCCAAACGGGCAGGCGTAGAAGCAATATCCGCAGCCGATGCAGAGGTCCTTGGAATGCAGGACCACGCCGTCGGCTGTCGTGTAGAAGCAGTTGACCGGACAGACCGCCTGGCACGGTGCGTCGGTGCAATGCATGCAAGCCATCGACACCGATCGCTCGCCCGGCTTGCCGTCGTTGATGGTGACGACGCGTCGGCGGTTGATGCCCCACGGCACCTCGTTCTCGTTCTTGCAGGCGGTGACGCAGGCGTTGCATTCGATGCAACGGTCGGCGTCGCAAAGAAACTTCATTCGAGCCATGGTCTTGCTTCCTTATGCCGCACTGATCTGACACAAACTAACTTTGGGCTCTTGCATGCCGGTCGCAGGATCGTAACCGTAGGTCATGATGGTATTCGCGCTTTCGCCGAGGACGTAGGGATCGAGTCCCTGCGGATATCTGGACCGTAGATCTTCGCCGGCATACCAGCCACCGAAGTGGAAAGGCATCCAGGCGACGCCCTTGCCGACACGTTCGGTGACCAGCGCCTTCATCTTCGCCTTGGCGCTATTTTCAGCGCCCGTCACCCAGACCCAACCGCCGTCCTTGATGCCACGATCGGCGGCATCCGTGGGGCTGATTTCGATGAACATGTCCTGCTGCAGTTCGGCAAGCCACGGGTTGGATCTGGTTTCCTCGCCTCCGCCCTCGTATTCGACCAAACGGCCGGACGAAACGATCAGTGGGAATAGCTTCGCGATCCCCTTATCCACCGCGGCTTTCTGCACCGAGAATCCGATGTTCGGCAATCTGAACTGCTTCGCGTCGGGCAGCGTCGGGTATTTTGCGATCAGATCGACGCGTGGCGAGTAAATCGGCTCGCGATGCACCGGTGTCGGATCCGGCAGATTCCATGCAACCGTACGGGCCTTACCGTTACCGTACGGCGAACAGCCGTGCTTGAGGGCCACGCGTTGAATGCCGCCCGACAGATCGGTCGACCACGAGACTCCATCGACCTTGTCCGGACCGCCGCCGACCTTTTCGATCACCGACAATTCGTTGGGCGTAAGATCCTTGTCCCAGCCCAACTTCTTGAAAACAGCCATGGTGAACTCAGGATAGCCATCCTGAATCTCCGAGCCGGGGAGATACGAGCCTTCTGCCAGCAGCGTCTGACCGTTACGCTCCACGCCAAACCGAGCGCGGAATCCGTTTCCGCCATCCATGACGGCAGCGTCGGCGTCGTAGAGAAGCGGGGAGCCGGGATGTCTGACCTCCGGCGTGCCCCAGCATGGCCACGGCAAACCGTAATAGTCGCCGCCAACCTCGGGATCGTCCTTGGGCGCGCGCAGCGTCACTAGGTCAAACTTCGCCTGGTTTTTCATATGCGCCTTCAGCCGTTCAGGTGATTGACCGGTATAGCCGGTGCTCCAGCTTCCACGGTTAATTTCACGCAGAATGTCCTCGGGTAGCGGACGATCGCCCTCGATCTTGATGTTCTTGAACATCGGCTCTGCGAAACCAAGCTTCTTGGCCAACAGGTAGATAAGTTGATAATCATCCTTGGACTCGAAGCTCGGCGGAACGACTGGCTCGGCCCACTGCAAGGACCGGTTCGACGCGACTCGCGAACCTGAGGTCTCCAACTGTGTGCAGATTGGCAGGAGATACATGTTATCCTTGCGCCCGGCCTGAACCGAGAGCGAAGCCCAGGTGGTTGGATGCGGGTCGGCAACGACCAGCAGGTCCAGCTTCGGCAGCGCCTTCATCGACTCTGGAATGCGCGTAATGCTATTACTGGCGTGACCCTGGACGAACATCGCGCGCACATTATCCTTTTGCTCGACCTGTTCCCTGGGCAGCAACACGGCGTCGAACCAACGCGTCAAAGGAATACCGGAAGTCTCCATCATCTTCTTTGAATCGAATCTCGAGACCAAATAATCGTATTCGACCTCCCAGACTCGTCCCCAGTGCTTCCATGCACCCTCAGAAAGCCCGTAGTAAAACGGCGTCGTAACGATATCCACGCCGATATCGGTGGCGCCCTGCACGTTGTCGTGGCCGCGGATGATGTTGGCGCCGGTGCCGGGCTTGCCGACGTTGCCGGTTGCCAACAGGGCTATGCAACTCGCGCGGACATTGGCGGTACCTACGGTGTGCTGGGTCTGACCCATGGACCAGAGCAGTGTCGCCGGCTTCTCGGTCGCAAACATCTTGGCGACGCGTTTGAGCTGCTCCCCCGGCACGCCGCTGACCCGCTCGACTTCTTCGGGAGTCCATTTGTCGATTTCTTTGCGCGTCTCCTCAAAGCCGTAGACGCGCTGCTTGATGAATTCCTTGTCTTCCCAGCCATTCTGAAAGATGTGCCACATCATCCCCATCAGCACGGGAATATCTGTGCCCGGACGGATGCGGACATATTCGTTGGCATGGGCGGCCGTGCGCGTCATGCGCGGGTCGATGACG
>JBDTKD010000077.1:0-12570 GCA_039935515.1 Bradyrhizobium sp. | reverse complement strand
GACACCTACGCCGACTGCCCGATGCACGCGCCGTCCCCATAATTTGTTGAAGCTGTGCAGCGAGGTGGCGATACGGGTGCCGCCGGCCCAATCCTCCACCGTCTGCGAGCAGCTCGCCAGCGCCTCGTCGGGATCCCGCGCCCGCAGCGCCCGCGTCACATTGGTGAGGCGGGTGCCGAACAGAAATACCGAAACGCGCTTGCGCGCGTCGGTAATGGCATGCAGGAAGTGCAGGAACAGCCTGGTATATTCGCTCATCGAGCCGGATATATCGAGCAGCGCCACGATCGGCGCCGGCTTGTCGATCTTGCCGAGGCGGTGGATATCGATGATGTCGCCGCCGGTTCGCAGCGAGCCGCGCAGGGTGCGACGCATGTCGAGCCGCAGCCCTCGCGCGTCAGGCTGATAGCGGCGGGTGCGCAACTCGGCCTGCGGCAACTTCATCTGCGCGATCGCGCGGGTCACTTGCGCGATTTCGGCCGCGCTCATCTGGGCGAAATCCTTCTTCTGCAGGACTTCCTTGTCCGAGACCGAGAGCCTGAGCTCCTGTTCCCGGGCCTGCGGCGTCTCGCGCATCTGCGCCTGCGACAGCGCCTCCTGGACCCGGCGCGAGGCCGGCGGCGGCTTTTTCCGGGCGTGCTCCGGCAACGGCACCGAATCCAGCATGTGCTTCCATTCCTCGGCGGCGCGAAAGAACAGGTCGAACGCCTGCGCGAAGATCAGCGCGTGCTCGTGGCGCGTGACGAAGATCGCTTCAAGCGTGGCATAGACATCGGCGCGGTTGCCGATCTCGATCACCTGCAACGCATTCATCGCATCGATGACCGCGCCCGGGCCGACCGGAATCCCGGCGGCACGCAGCGCACGGGCAAAGCCGACCACGTTGTCGGCGATCAACCCGGTGGCGGGAGCGGTGGTGGACGTGGTCATTTGCGTTTCCCGAACCCTCGTCATTCCGGGGCGCGCCGCCTGGCGCGAGCCGGGAATCCATACTCCCGCTCGTGGATTCCGGGTTCGCGCTTGCGCGCGCCCCGGAATGACAGGCAGTCAATTCTCGCTTGTCGCTTCCTTCAGCACCTTCTGCAGCGCGTCGCCCTGCATTCGCGCGATGTCGTCCTGGTATTTCAGCAGCGCGCCGAGCGTGTCGCCGACCACTTGCGGTGTCAGCGAGCGCGCGTCGAGTTCGGTCAGCGCGGTGGCCCAGTCGATGGTTTCGGCGACGCCCGGCGACTTGTAGAAATCCTGCTCGCGCAGCGCCTGCACGAAGCCGACCACCTGCTGCGACAGCTTCGCGGAAATGCCCGGCACCCGCGACTTCACGATCGCAAGCTCGCGCTCGGCGTTGGGATAATCCACCCAGTGGTAGAGACAGCGGCGCTTCAGCGCGTCGTGGATTTCGCGGGTACGGTTCGAGGTGATGATGACGATCGGCGGGTGCGGCGCCTTGACGGTGCCGAGTTCGGGAATCGTCACCTGGAAGTCGCTGAGAATTTCGAGCAGAAAGGCTTCGAATGCCTCGTCGGCGCGGTCGAGTTCGTCGATCAGGAGCACCGGCGCGCCTGCCGTGTCCGGCTCCAGCGCCTGCAGCAGCGGCCGTTTGATCAGGTAGCGCTCGGCAAAGATATCGCTGGACAGCTGGTCGCGGTCGGTATCGCCGGCGGCTTCGGCGAGCCTGATCGCAATCATCTGCGCGGCGCTGTTCCACTCATAGACCGCGGAGGAGACATCGAGGCCCTCATAGCATTGCAGCCGGATCAGCTTTCGCCCCAGTGCCGCCGACAGCACCTTGGCGATCTCGGTCTTGCCGACGCCGGCCTCGCCTTCCAGAAACAGCGGCCGACCGAGCCGCAGCGACAGATAGGTCACCGTCGCCAAGGCCCGTTCCGCGAGATAGCCGTGCGACGTCAACAGCTCGAGCATCGCGTCGACGGAGGCAGGCAGCGCCGATCCGCTCATGACAGGGCCAGTCTGGGGAGCGTGGGGATGAGCAATGTCACGCCTTGGTGGTCGCGGCTTCGACGGCGCGGCGCGCCACTACCGAGATCAGGTGCGCGCGATATTCGGCACTGCCGTGCAGGTCGCTGTTCAGCCCTTCCGCGGACACCGCCAAGCCATCGAGTGCCTTGGCCGAGAAGCGCTTTTTCAGCGCTTCTTCGAATGCGGCGACCCGGAATACACCGTCGGCGCCGGCACCGGTGACGGCGACGCGGACGTCCGATGGACGCTTGGCGACGAACACCCCGACCAGCGCGTAGCGCGAGGCCTGGTTACGGAACTTGACGTAGGCGGCTTTCTTCGGCAGCGGGAACATCACCTTGGTGATGATCTCGTCGCTCTCCAGCGCAGTCGTGAACAGCCCCTGGAAGAACTCTTCGGGCTTCAGGCGGCGCTTGTTGGTGACGATGGTCGCGCCAAGCGCCATGCAGGCGGCGGGATAATCCGCCGTCGGATCGTTGTTGGCGAGCGAGCCGCCAATGGTGCCCTTGTGGCGCACCGCCGGGTCGCCGATCAGGCCGGCGAGTTCTGCCAGGGCCGGGATCGCCTCGCCGACAACGGCAGATGTCGCGACGTCGGCATGCTTGGCGGTGGCTCCGATCACCAGCGAACGGCCCTTCATCTCGATGCCGTCGAGACCCTCGATATGCGAGAGATCGACCAGATGCGGCGGGCTCGCGAGCCGCTGCTTCATCACCGGCACCAGGGTGTGGCCGCCTGCGATCAGCTTGGCGTCTTCGTTCTTGATCAGCAGATTGGCGGCCTGCCGCACAGTCGCCGGACGATGGTATTTGAATTCGTACATGAGGTTTTCCTGGTCGCGCTGCGGGTGCGTTCGTTCAGGCGAGGTCGGACTTCGCCATCGCCTTGGCGCCGGCCGCGATCGATAGAACGATGTTCTGGTAGCCGGTGCAGCGGCACAGATTGCCTTCGAGCTCTTCGCGGATGGTGTGGTCGCTGAGATCGTGACCCTTGCGATGGACCATGTCGACCGCCGTCATGATCATGCCGGGCGTGCAGAAGCCGCATTGCAGACCGTGATGCTCGCGAAACGCCTCCTGCATCGGATGCAGCGGCGCGCCGTCGGCGGCGAGACCCTCGATGGTCTTGACCTCGTGCCCATCGGCCATCACCGCGAGCGTGGTACACGATTTGACCGCCTTGCCGTCGAGATGCACGACACAGGCACCGCATTGCGAGGTGTCGCAGCCGACATGGGTACCGGTCAGCCGCAGATTCTCACGGAGAAACTGCACCAGCAAGGTCCGCGGATCGACATTGGCGTTGACGGGGTTACCATTCACAATAAGCGAGATCTTGGCCATTCAGCACTCTCTTCAGCTGCGCCGGCAGATCGACGGAGCAGTCATTGAAATCATTCCAGAGCCATAATATGGGCCATCCCGGTAATGAGCAACCTCGCCGGGGCATGGCCTGATATGACCTGACGGAACTAGCCCTGCACCGCCTTGGCGAAGTTTGCGAAGAATTCGTCGGCCAGTTTCTTGGCGGCGCCATTGATCAGCCGCTGACCAAGCTGGGCGAGCTTGCCGCCGATCTGGGCCTCGACATTGTAGCTGAGCAGCGTGCCGCCGTCCTTGTCGACCAGCGCCACCGTCGCGCCGCCCTTGGCGAAGCCGGCAACGCCGCCCTCGCCTTCGCCGGAAATCTTGTAGCCATTGGGCGGATCGAGATCGCTCAGGGTGACCTTGCCCTTGAAGCGGGCCGAGACCGGTCCGACCTTCATCTTGGCGACCGCGCGGAAACCGTTGTCGTCGGTTTTTTCCAGCTCCTCGCAGCCGGGGATGCAGACCTTGAGCACTTCCGGATCGTTCAATTTGGCCCACACGGCCTCGCGCGGAGCCGCAAGCTGGACTTCGCCGTTCATTGTCATGGCCATGGATGCCTCCCGGGTGCTCGCGACGTTGCCCCTCAAGTAAAGCAGGCGCGGCGGAAAAGGAAGGGGATGGCTGCCGCCGGAGCGATGCATATTCGCAGCGCAGCAGATTGGCATGCGTGCTTTGGGATTGGCAGCGGCGGGCGGGGATGGTTAGGTCCGCGCATCATGAGTACTTCCCTCTCGCCTCTGCTCGCGCCGATGCTGTCGAGCGCCGCCATGCGGGCCATCTGCGACGATGTGGCATGCCTTCAGCATATGCTCGACTTCGAGGCTGCGCTGGCCCGCGCCGAAGTCGCAGCCGGCGTCATCCCCGCCAGCGCGGCGGGCCCGATCGCTGCAGCCTGCCGGGCCACATCGTTCGATCTCGGCGCACTGGCCGAGGCCGCCACCCGCTCGGGCAATCTCGCGATCCCGCTTGTCAAGGCGCTGACCGCGGAGGTTGCCAAGGCCGACCCTGAAGCCGCGGGCTATGTCCATTGGGGCGCGACCAGCCAGGACGTCATCGATACCGCCACCATGCTGACCATGCGTGCGGGCCTCGATGCGCTGCTGGCCGACATCGACCGCGCCATTGCGGGCTTTGCCAAACTGGCAGCCCAGCATCGCAACACCGCGGTAGTGGCGCGCACCTGGCTGCAGCATGCCCTGCCGATGCCGTTCGGACTGAAACTGGCGGAATATGCCGCGGCATTGCAGCGCTCGCGCACGCGGCTGCGGCGATTGCGCAGCGATGCGCTGGCGCTGCAGTTCGGTGGCGCTGCCGGCACGCTGGCCGCGCTCGGCGACCAGGGATTGCGCGTGGCAGAGAGGTTCGCCGAGGGGCTCGAGCTGCCGCTGCCGGAGGCGCCATGGCATACCCACCGCGACCGCATCGCGGAGGCGGCCGCGGTTCTGGCGATCGTTGCCGGCACTTGCGGCAAGATCGCCCGCGATGTCCAACTCATGATGCAAACCGACGTCGCCGAGGCGTTCGAGCCCTCGGGCGAAGGCCGCGGCGGCTCATCGACCATGCCCCACAAGCGCAATCCGGTGGCGGCCGCGACCGCGCTCGCCGCAGCCACCATGGCGCCGAATTTGGCGGCGACGATTTTCGCCGCGCAGGTCGGGGATCACGAACGCAGCGCCGGGCCCTGGCACGCGGAGTGGCCGACCCTGCCGGGCCTGCTGCTCGTGACATCCGGCGCACTCGCGGCGGTCGTCGACCTTGCCGAAGGGCTGGAAGTCGATGCGGCGCGCATGCGCGCCAATCTCGATGCCACCGGCGGGCTGATCATGGCCGAGGCGGTGACGATGGCATTGGCGGGAAAGATCGGGAAAAGCGCCGCCCATCATTTGGTCGAGGCGGCCAGCAAGCAGGCTGTCGCCGGCAACCAGAGCCTGCGCGACGTGCTGGCCGGCGACCCCAGGGTCAGCGCGCATCTCGACGCCGCAACGATCGCAGGACTGTTCGAGCCGATGGCCTATCAGGGCGTCTCGCAGGCCCTGATCGACCGGCTGCTCGCCTCGCTCGATAACCAGCACGACACCGGAGAGTCCCGATGCCCATGATCGACGCCGACGGCTGCCTGCTCAATGTTTCGGTTGAAGGGCGCGACGGCGGCCCGACGCTGATGCTGTCGAATTCACTGGGCTGCAATCTGCAGATGTGGGAGCCGCAGATGAAGGCGCTCACGCAGCAATTTCGGGTGATCCGCTATGACCGCCGCGGCCACGGCAAGTCCGGCGTCCCGCCCGCCCCCTATTCCATGGAGCGCTTCGGCCGCGACGTGCTCGCCATCCTCGATGATCTCAATATCGAGCGCGTGCACTGGTGCGGCCTGTCGATGGGCGGCATGGTCGGACAATGGCTGGGCGCCAACGCGCCGCAGCGCTTCGGCAAGATCATTCTCGCCAACACGGCTTGCTACTATCCCGACCCGACCAACTGGCTCAACCGCATCAAGGCGGTGAAGCAAGACGGCCTCGCATCGGTCGCCGACACCGTCGTCGCCGGATGGCTGACGGCGGAGTTCAGAGAACGCGAACCGCAGATCACGGCAAACCTGAAGGCCATGCTGCTCGCTTCCCCGGTGCAGGGCTATCTCGCCTGCTGCGAAGCGCTGAGCACGCTCGACCAGCGCGACCTGCTGCCCGAAATCAGGAGCCCGACGTTGGTGATCGCCGGCCGCCACGACCCGGCGACGCCGGTCGCGGCCGGCGAATTCATCCGCGGCCGAATTCCCGGCGCGAGCATGACGATCCTCGACGCCGCCCATATCTCCAATGTCGAGCAGCCGCACGCCTTCACCGAGGCGGTGATCGGTTTCCTGACGCAACGTTGATGCAACCGGAGCACATCGCTCCTTCGCTCCGACAAGAGGAAAACGCAATGGACGAGCGACAACGCAGGGATGATGGCATGGTCCAGCGCCGCAAGGTGCTTGGCGATGCCTGGGTCGACAAATCGATCGCCAACCGGAATTCGTTCAATACCGATTTCCAGGATCTGATCACGCGCTATGCGTGGGGCGATATCTGGACACGTCCGCATTTCGATCAGCGCACGCGGCGCGTGCTCGTCATCGGCACCATGGTGGCGCTGGGCCAGTGGGATGAATTCCGCCTGCACGTCCGCGCGGCGCTGACCGAAGGCGGCTTCACGCCGGACGATATCACGGAGATCCTGTTGCAGCAGGCGATCTATTGCGGCGTGCCGGCGGCCAACCACGCCGTCAAGGAAGCATCAGCGATTGTGGGGGAACTGGGCCTGCTGAAGCGATAGATCGGCGCTCGTCGCCTCCTGATCGGCTTGCGGCTGAACCGGGCGTTCGAGCAGCAACACGATCGCGGTGCCGAGCAGCAGCAGAAGTTCTGTCGCGTGCAGTCGCAGCGCTTCGCTCTCGCCGACCTGCGATGCCATCAGCATGCTGGCAAAACTGATCGCGCTGCCGATGGCAAGCGCCATTGCCAGCGCCTCGTCGCATCCGCCGGTCTTGCGGATCGCGGCGCGGGTGATGAATACCAGAAAGAGTGCAAAAAAGGCCACGACGGTGAGCTTGCCCAGCGCCAGCAGCCACGCCAGGCGGATCGTCGTCAGCGCCGTGAGTTGCAGATGGTCGCTGACAAACAGGGCAACCGCGACGTTCGGCCGCTCGTAGAAGCCGTGGATTGGCGAAAGCATGATTCTGAAGGCGACGATGGTCCAGGTCGGAATGAAATAGGCCGCCAGCAGCACGCCATTGAATGAACTGATACGCCAGTTTGTCGACATGTCGCTTCCCGCTTCCCGGCGGCCACCGAAGAGGTGCGCCGCGTTGCGGGCGAGGTAACGCGCCTAAACTATGAGGGGCAATTTAAACCCTTTGTTTACCTTAATGTCGCCCAGCCTTGCTGACCAGGCTTCTGGCCCGGGTTCTGGTTCTGCTGGCGCGGGTTCGGATTCTGATTCGGCATCGAAAACTCCCTTGTTGAATCGTCGCAGGAGCGAACTTCGGGCCCTCCGATTGGTTGCGGCAAAAGCCGGTTCCGCCGGGATCATTGCGTGGCAGGATCTTGACGCAAGTGCGGTCGCGGAACCGGTCCTACCAACTACCTATGCACAAGCCGCCCCGAAACGCCGGCCGCTGTTGCCGCACCGGGTTCCCGCTGTTACAAAATCACGCGACGCGTCGTTCCGGCTGCCGGGGCCATCGCCGCGTCATCCAAACAGCGGCAGCGCATGGACTATTTCGCCCAGCAACTGATCAACGGCATCGTCCTTGGCTCCATCTATGGGCTGATCGCCATCGGCTACACCATGGTCTATGGCATTGTCGGCATGATCAATTTCGCCCATGGCGACATTTTCATGATCGGCGGCTTCATCGCGTTGATCAGCTTCCTGATCCTGGTTTCGCTTGGCCTCACCATGGTCCCCGTAATTCTGTTCATCGTGCTGTTGGTCTCGATGGCGGTCACCGCGCTCTATGGCTGGACGGTGGAGCGCATCGCCTACCGGCCGCTGCGACACTCGTTCCGGCTGGCCCCGATGCTGTCGGCGATCGGAATGTCGTTCGTGCTGTCCAATTTTTCGCAGGTGTCGCAGGGCGCGCGGGTCAAGCCGGTGCCGCCGATCATCACCGGCGGTTACACCCTGCTCGAACAGAACGGTTTCGCGGTGCGGCTGTCCAATGTGCAGATCATCGTCGTCGTCAGCACCATCGTGCTGCTGGCGATCTTCACCTGGCTGGTGGCGCGGACCCGGCTCGGCCGCGACATGCGGGCCTGCGAACAGGACCAGATCATGGCGGCGCTGCTCGGGGTCGACGTCGACCGCACCATCTCGATGACCTTCGTGATCGGCTCGGCGCTCGCTGCGGTCGCCGGCATGATGTACCTGCTGTATTACGGCCTGGTGGACTTCTACATGGGCTTTGTCGCCGGCATCAAGGCGTTCACCGCAGCCGTACTCGGCGGCATCGGGTCGCTGCCCGGCGCGATGCTGGGCGGACTCGCCATCGGCCTGATCGAGACGCTGTGGTCGGCCTACTTCTCGGTCGAGTACAAGGATGTCGCCGCATTCTCGATTCTGATCGTCGTGCTGATTTTCCTTCCGACCGGTCTCTTGGGCCGGCCTGAAGTCGAAAAAGTTTGACGGGCGACGGCGTGACCACGCTCGCGCCAGAACCGACGGGGGTGTCGCGCGCCCCGATGATCGCGTTCATCTTCAAGAAGGCGCTGATCAGCGCCCTGGTCGCGCTGGTGCTGTTTTCGCTGATGATCGGTATTCGCACCGAGGCAGGGCCGACCGGACAATTGATTTACTGGACCCGGTTCGGCGATCTCGCCGCCATGGTCGCCATCGTGTTTGGCGGCAGCATCGTCATGGAACTTCTGCGGCACTGGTGGGGACCGGTCGGCACGGTCAGGATCATGCCGCCGTCGGCGCAAAACGCGCTGGCGCTATTGCGTCGCGCCGTGGCGCCGATCCTTTTGATCTTCACCGTTCTGGTGCCGGTGATCTTCTACGACCAGCGCTACATCCTCGATCTCGGCATTCTGGTGCTGACCTATGTGATGCTGGGCTGGGGACTCAACGTGGTGGTCGGCCTCGCCGGGCTGCTCGACCTCGGCTACGTCGCGTTTTATGCGGTCGGGGCCTATTCCTATGCGCTGCTGGCGACCAATTTCGGCCTGTCGTTCTGGATCTGCCTGCCGCTCGCGGGCATCCTTGCGGCGCTGTGGGGCGTCATGCTGGGCTTTCCGGTGCTGCGGCTGCGCGGCGATTATCTCGCCATCGTCACGCTGGCGTTCGGCGAGATCATCCGGCTCGTCATCACCAATTGGCAGAGCCTGACCGGCGGTCCCAACGGCGTCGGCAGCATTCCACGCCCGACCCTGTTCGGCATTCCGCTGACGCCCGGCGACGATGGCCTCGCCGCCAGGCTCGGCATCGAATTTTCGCCGACCCACCGCATCGTGTTCCTGTTCTATCTGATCCTGGCGCTGGCGCTGCTCACCAACTGGGTGACCATCCGGCTGCGCCGGCTGCCGATCGGGCGGGCATGGGAGGCGCTGCGCGAGGACGAAGTAGCCTGCCGCGCGCTCGGCATCAACACCACGACCACCAAGCTGACGGCGTTCGCAACCGGCGCCATGTTCGGCGGCTTCGCCGGCGCCTTCTTCGCCACCCGGCAAGGTTTCATCAGCCCGGAATCCTTCACTTTCCAGGAATCGGCGCTGGTGCTGGCGATCGTGGTGCTGGGCGGCATGGGCTCGCAGCTCGGCGTTGCACTAGCGGCGCTCGGCATGATCGGCGGTTTCGAGCTGTTTCGCGGCCTCGAGCAATATCGCATGCTGGTGTTCGGCATCGCGATGGTGCTGCTGATGATCTGGCGGCCGCGCGGGCTGATCGGGCACCGCGCGCCGACACTGTTCCTGAAGCAGGCCCAGGCCATCTCCTCCGACCTCGCCGGGGAAGGCCGCGGATGAGCGCCGATTGCATTCTCATGGTCGATCATCTGTCGATGCGCTTCGGCGGCATTGTGGCGGTGAACGATCTGTCGTTCGATGCCGAGCGGCGCAAGATCACCGCGCTGATCGGGCCGAACGGCGCCGGCAAGACCACCGTCTTCAACTGCATCACCGGCTTCTACAAGCCGACCGCCGGCACCCTGCGGATCGCGCACGAGACCGGCGCCGAGATCCGGCTCGAGCGACTCAACGATTTCCGGATTTCCAAACAGGCGAGGGTCGCGCGCACTTTTCAGAACATCCGGCTGTTTCCCGGCATGACCGTGCTGGAAAACCTGATGGTGGCGCAGCACAACGCGCTGATGCTGGCCTCGGGGCTGACCTTCCTCGGCCTGATCGGCGCACCATCCTGGCGCAGCGCCGAGAAACGCGCGATCGACCAGGCCAAGCTCTGGCTCGAGCGCATCGCGCTGCTCGACCGCGCCGACGATGCCGCCGGCAATCTGCCCTATGGCGATCAGCGCCGTCTCGAAATTGCGCGCGCGATGTGTACCGAACCGGTTTTGCTCTGCCTCGACGAGCCAGCCGCCGGATTGAACCGACGCGAAAGTGCCGCCTTGAGCGAACTGCTGCTCTCGATCCGGGCCGACCACGGCAGCTCGATCCTGCTGATCGAGCATGACATGTCGGTGGTGATGGAGATTTCCGACCGCGTCGTGGTGATGGATTACGGCCAGAAGATCGCCGAGGGCGCGCCGCGGGACGTTCGCGACGACCCCAAGGTGATCGCGGCCTATCTCGGCGCCGACGAGCAGGAAGCCATCGCGGTGATGGAGAGCGGAACGTGACCGCGGCGCCCGCGCGCCCCCTGCTCGCGATCCGCGGCCTGCGCGCCGCCTACGGCAAGATCGAGGCCTTGAAGGGCGTCGATCTGGAGATTAACCGCGGCGAGATTGTCGCCCTGATCGGCGCCAATGGCGCCGGCAAGTCGACGCTGATGATGACGATCTTCGGCAGGCCGCGCGCCCGTGCCGGCCAGATCGAGTTCGACGGCCGCGACATCACCAAGGAGGCGACGCACCAGATTGCCAGGCTGCGCATCGCCCAATCGCCGGAGGGCCGCCGCATCTTCCCGCGCATGAGCGTGGCGGAAAACCTGCGGATGGGCGCCGACGCCACCGACAGCAGCGAGGCCGATCGCGCCCGCGGCCTGGAGCGCGTGCTATCGCTGTTTCCGCGGCTCAAGGAGCGCATGGCCCAGCGCGGCGGCACGCTGTCCGGCGGCGAACAGCAGATGCTGGCGATCGGCCGCGCCCTGATGAGCCGCCCGCGCATGTTGATGCTGGACGAGCCGTCGCTCGGACTGGCGCCGCTGATCGCCCGGCAGATCTTCGAGGCGATCCGGACCCTGAACCGGCAGGATGGCCTCACCGTGCTGATCGTCGAGCAGAACGCCAATCATGCGTTGCGGCTGGCCCATCGCGGCTATGTCATGGTCAACGGCCTGATCACGCTGAGTGGGACCGGCACGGAACTGCTGCAGCGCCCGGAAATCCGCGCCGCCTATCTGGAAGGCGGCCGACGGGGCTAGACCGCCCCGGCCATCACCCTGTTCCAGCCGTAAAATTGCCGATGACTTGGCGGCAAAATCGGCCGACAATGGCTTTCGATTTCCGAGCCCGGCGGCGCGCCGGGCAGTTCCCGTAGCGAAAACCGCGAGGATCCCTCATGACATCATGGAAGCTGATCGGCCTGGCACTCGGCGCATCGCTGGCGCTGTCGACCGCGGCGTTGGCGCAGGACATCACCATCGCCGTGGCCGGCCCGATGACCGGCGGCGAATCCGCGTTCGGCCGGCAGATGAAGAACGGCGCCGAGCAGGCGGTGGCCGATCTCAATGCCGCCGGCGGGGTGCTCGGCAAGAAACTGGCGCTGGATGTCGAGGACGATGCCTGCGATCCCAAGCAGGCGCGCTCGGTCGCGGAGAAGATCGCCAGCGCGAAGATTCCATTCGTCGCCGGCCATTATTGTTCGTCGTCATCGATTCCGGCTTCGGAAGCCTATGCGGACGGCAACGTGCTGCAGATCACCCCGGCCTCGACCAATCCGCTGTTCACCGAGCGCAAGCTCTGGAACGTGGCGCGGGTCTGCGGCCGCGACGACCAGCAGGGCGCGGTCGCCGGCGAGTACATCGCGAAAAACTACAAGGGCAAGAATATCGCCATCCTCGACGACAAGACGACCTACGGCAAGGGCCTTGCCGACGAGACCAAGAAGGCGCTCAACAAGGCCGGCGTGACCGAGAAGATGTACGAGTCCTACAACAAGGGCGACAAGGATTTCAACGCCATCGTGTCGCGGCTGAAGCGCGACAACATCGATCTGGTCTATGTCGGCGGCTACCATCAGGAGGCCGGCCTGATCGTGCGCCAGATGCGCGATCAGGGCCTCAAGACGATCCTGATGGCGGGCGACGCGCTGGCCGACAAGGAGTTCGCCTCGATCACCGGGCCGGCCGGCGAAGGCACGCTGTTCACCTTCGGTCCCGACCCGCGCAACAAGCCGACCGCCAAGGCGATCGTCGAGAAGTTCAGGGCCAAAAACATCGATCCGGAGGGCTACACGCTCTACACCTACGCGGCGATGCAGGTCTGGTCGAACGCCGTCAAGAAGGCCGGCACCACCGATCCGAAGAAAGTGATGGACGTGATCAAGGCCGGTTCATGGGATACGGTGATCGGCAC
>JBDTKD010000076.1:0-6523 GCA_039935515.1 Bradyrhizobium sp. | reverse complement strand
CGGCGGCGGCACCGAGATCTTGACCGAAGGCCGGGTCAGCATTTTTTCGTGGAACGCATCGAGCTTCGGGTAGGCTTTGCGCCAGCCGCAATCGGCAAAGCGGAAATCGGCATAGCCGAGCACGCAGACGAGCGCGATCTGGGCAATGTCGAGCGGCCGCGACAGCATGTCGGGATGCTTCTCGAACCGCGCCATGCCTTGCCAAGCCCGGTTCCAGTGGTCGTCGGACCAGGCCTGCCATTGCAGCCCCTGCGGCCGCACCATTCGCTCGTAGCGGCACAGCAGCATCGAATCGAGCATGCCCTGCAGCAGCGAATGATCGCTCTTGACCTTCCACCGCGTCGGGCCGGACGCCGGAATGAGCTTGCCGCCGCCGGCGAGCTCGTCGAGATATTCGACGATCACGTAGGAATCGAGCACGACATCGCCATTGTCGAGGATCAGCGCCGGCAGTTTCTTCACCGGGTTGATCTGCGAATATTCGTCATTGGGCTGGCCCGGCACCACGGTCGCGGGCACGAATTCGATTCGGTCGATCAGGCCGAGCTCGATCGCGGCAATACGGACCTTGCGGGCAAATGGCGAGGCCGGCGAGAAAGTAAGTTTCATGGGGAAAATCCTTGCATGGAATTCAAGTCGGGCTCTGTACCGTCATTGCGAGGAGCGTAAGCGACGAAGCAATCCATGCCTCCGCCTGCCGCGCCATGGATTGCTTCGCTGGCGCTCGCAATGACGGCTC
Organism: Bradyrhizobium sp.; assembly: GCA_039935515.1. Lineage (GTDB taxonomy): Bacteria > Pseudomonadota > Alphaproteobacteria > Rhizobiales > Xanthobacteraceae > Bradyrhizobium. Next base: position 5,784 of record JBDTKD010000076.1, on the reverse strand, counting down.
TGCTGTCGATTCGTCGGCAGCTACGCTCACGCCTCGATGATTTCCTGGCGCTGTTCGCCAAGGCCCTCGATGCCGAGGGTGACGACGTCGCCGGCGTTGAGGAAGGTCGGCGGCTTCATGCCGGTGCCGACGCCGGGCGGCGTGCCAGTGGTGACGATGTCGCCCGGCAGCAAGGTCAGGAATTGCGAGACATAGGAAATGCATTTTGCCATGTTGAAGATCATGGTCGAGGTCGATCCGGTCTGGCGGCGCTTGCCGTTGACGTCGAGCCACATCGACAGTTTCTGGACGTCCGGAATTTCGTCCTTGGTCACGAGCCACGGGCCGAGCGGGCCGAAGGTATCGTGCGACTTGCCCTTGGTCCATTGGCCCAGACGCTCGATCTGGAAATTGCGCTCGGAGACGTCATTGCAGACGCAATAGCCGGCGACATGATTGAGCGCGTCAGCCTCGGAGACATATTTCGCGCGGGTGCCGATGATCGCGGCGATTTCGACTTCCCAGTCGAGCTTGGTAGAGCCGCGCGGCTTCTGCACCGGGTCGTTCGGCCCACTCAACGCGGTGTTGGCCTTCAGGAAGAAGATCGGCTCGGTCGGGATCGGCGACCCGGTCTCCTTGGCGTGATCGACGTAGTTGAGGCCGATCGCGACGAATTTCGAGATGCCGGTAACCGGCGCGCCGAGCCGCGGCTTGCCGGACACGGCGGGAAGCTTGGCGGCATCGAGGCCGGCGAGCCTCGCCAGCGAAGCCGGCGCATAGGCCTCACCATTGAGGTCGTTCACATGTGCCGAGAGGTCGCGCAGCTGACCCGATTTATCGATCAGGCCGGGCTTTTCCTGGCCGATGGCCCCGTAACGAACAAGCTTCATTTTGCGTCACTCCCTTGAACAATGTTGTTTACTTGGGTGCTTCATGGAACAGGCGGCGGGGAAATTCAACTGCCGTGCCGTGATGGCAGGGCTGCACGGCGATAAATTCAAAGGCATCGCCATCGCGCCGGATGCGGCCGGCGTTGAAATGTCCGCCGATTACGAGCGTTTTCGTATCGGCAAACCGCGAGAAAATTTCGCGACGCGTCATCGCCGATTGAACGGCATCGAAGTCCGCGGTCGAGGACCAGTCGAGATGCGCCATCTGGCAGGGATGATGGGCGACGTCGCCCGCGAGCAGGCCTTCCTCGCCATCCGACCGGATGTGAATGCTGACATGGCCGGGGCTGTGGCCGGGGGTCGGGATCAAGGTGATTTCATCGCACAGCCTGGCGTCGCTCGCGACCAGGTCGGCCCTGCCGGCGTCGGCGATCGGACGCACGGAATCGCCGAATACCGCGATCTTGTCGGGCTCTTCGTTGTGGTCGCGCCAGTGCTCATATTCGGTGCGGCCGAACACATAGCGCGCGCTGGCAAAGGTCGGCACCCATTGGCCACCGACCCGTCTGGTATTCCAGCCGACATGGTCGACATGCAGATGGGTGCATAGCACGGTATCGATGCTGTCGGGCGGAAAGCCCGCCGCCCCCATGGTTTCAAGGAAGGGGCCGCTACGGTTATTCCAGGTCGGGACGTTGCGGCCTTCCTTATCGTTGCCGAGCCCGGTATCGACCACGATCCGGCGCGACGGCGTCTCGACCACCAGCGCATGGATCGACATCTTGAGGCGGCCTTGCTCGGTCGCGAAATCGGGAATGAGCCAGGGCAGTTTCCGGATTTCCTCGTTGCTGGCCAGAGGCAGGATGAATCGAGTGCTGCCGACGGTTTCCAGTTCGACCACCTTCGTGATTTTGACCTTGCCAATCGTCCAGTGCATCCGGCGTTTCCCTTTGGGTTTGCTTCGTTCACAGCGTGCCGGGGAACGCGCCGCCGTCGAGCAGGATGTTTTGCCCGGTGATGAAGCCGGCCTTCGCCCCGCACAGAAACGCACAGGCAAGGCCAAATTCCTCGGGGTCGCCGAAGCGGCCGGCCGGATTGAGCTTGGCCCGTTCCGCCAGCAATTGATCCACGGTGATGCCGCGCCGGTCGGCCTCGGTCTTCGCAACCGGGCCGCGCAGGCGATCGGTGTCGAACGGGCCCGGCAACAGGCCGTTGATGGTGACGTTGTTGATCACGGTCTTGCGGGCGATGCCGGCAACAAAGCCGGTAAGGCCGGTGCGCGCGCCGTTGGACAGGCCGAGCACCTCGATCGGCGCCTTCACCGCGGCCGAAGTGATGTTGACGATGCGGCCGAACTTGCGGGCCATCATGCCGTCGACCGTCACCTTGATCAGTTCGATCGGCGTCAGCATGTTGGCGTCGAGCGCCTTGATCCAGTCGTCGCGGGTCCAGTTGCGGAAATCGCCGGGCGGCGGGCCGCCGGCATTGTTGACCAGGATATCCGGATCCGGACAGGCCTTCAGGGCGGCCTCGCGGCCGGCCGGCGTGGTGATGTCGCCGGTGACCTCGGTCACGGTGACGCCGGGATGGCTTTTGCGGATTTCGGCGGCGGTCTTCGCCAGCGCCTCGGCGCCGCGCGCGGTCAATGTCACATGCACGCCCTCGGCGGCAAGCGCCATGGCGCAGGCACGTCCGAGGCCCTTGCTGGAGGCGCATATGATGGCACGACGGCCTTTGATTCCAAGATCCACAGCATTACTCCCGTTATTGCGGTGATTTTTTTAGGTTCCGCTCCGGCTACCTTAGCCAACATCAAAGGCCGTGATAAGCCGCAGGCCCGCTTTGCGCGGACGAAAATCGTCTGTATCAAGGCATCGCGCACCTGTCCTCGGGGAATTAGTCATGTCTGACCTGTTCGATGTCAGTAAGGACGTCATTCTCGTCACCGGCGCCTCGCAGGGGCTGGGGCGGCAGTTCGCGCGGGTGCTGTCGGCCCATGGCGCGGCGGTCGCATTGGCGGCGCGCCAGACCACGAAATTGAAAAGTCTCGAGGATGAAATCCGCGCGCGGGGTGGCCGCGCCGCCGCGGTACCGATGGACGTGACCGACATGGCCTCGATCGGGGCGGCGATCGACCGTGCCGAAACGGCGCTCGGTCCGATCAGCGTGCTCATCAACAATGCCGGCATCGCGGTGGAAAAGCTCGCGGTCGATCAGACCGAGGCGGATTGGGACGCCGTGATCAACGCCAATCTCAAGGGTGCCTATTTCGCGGCGACGGAAATGGCGCGGCGGATGATCGCCCGCAAGCAGGGCGGCAACATCGTCAACATCGCCTCGGTGCTCGGCTTCGGCGTGATGAAGTTTCTCTCGCCCTACACGATCTCCAAGGCAGGCATCATTCAGGCCACCAGGGCGATGGCGCTGGAACTCGCCGGCAACAATATCCGGGTCAACGCTCTGGCGCCGGGCTATATCGATACCGAGATGAACCACGAGTTCTGGTCGACGCCGGCGGGCGAGAAACTGACAAAACGGATTCCGCAGCGCCGGGTCGGCGCCGAATCCGATCTCGACGGCGCCATCATGCTGCTCGCCTCCAACGCCTCGCGCTACATGACCGGCAGCGTCGTCACCGTCGATGGCGGCTTCCTGCTGGCGTGACGATCTCGGCCGTCATTCCGGGATGCGCCGCTTGGCGCAGGCCCGGAATCCATAACCACCATCGTGAGTATGGATTCCGGGCTCGCTCCGCTTCGCTTCGCGCCCCGGAACGACGAAAGACGAATCATCGGACACATTCGCGCTTCGCGCCGCGACCGTCGTCATCGCATCTCCGCGCGGATCATGTCGGCGGCCTTCTCGCCGATCATGATGGTCGGCGCATTGGTGTTGCCGCCGATCAAAGTCGGCATGATCGAGGCGTCGACCACGCGCAAGCCGTCGAGGCCGTAGACCCGGAGCTTGGGATCGACCACCGCCTTGGGATCGTTGACACCCATCTTGCAGGTACCGACCGGGTGATAGACGGTGTCGACGCGCTCGCGCAGCACCTTGCGGATATCGTCGTCGCTTTCGACGCCCGCGGTGAAGATATCCGCGGTCTGCAGCGCCTTCAGCGCGGGGGCATCGAGCAGCCGCTTGGTGGTCTTGAAGCCGGCGACCATGGCGTCAATGTCAGCGTCCTCGCCGAGAAAGTTTGGATCGATCGCCGGCGCCTGCAGCGGGTCGGCGCTTTGCAGCCAGACGCTGCCGCGGCTTGCGGGCCGCAGCAGGCAGACGTGACAGGAGAACCCGGTGCCCCAGCGCGGCTTGCGGCCGTGATCGTTCACCATCGCCATGCAGAAATGCAGCTGGATGTCGGGCACCTCGAGGTCGGGCCGCGTCTTGAGGAAGCCGCCGCACTCGGCGATGTTCGAGGTCATCGGTCCGCGCCGCTCGCGCCGGTATTGCGCGATCCCCTTGAAGATCCGCGCGATGCCGCCGAACGACAGGCCGGCGAAATAGGGCGCGTCGGAGGCAAAGCCGAACACGAAATCCGGATGATCTTGCAGGTTCTGTCCGACCCCCGGCAAATGATGCGTGGTGGCGATGCCGTGCCTGGCCAGCGCGGCACCATCGCCGACGCCGGACAGCATCAGCAGTTGCGGGGTCTGGAACGCACCGGAGGACAGGATCACTTCGCGGCGGGCGCGGATCTGCTTTGTTTCCTTGCCCTGCCGGCATTCGACGCCGACGGCGCGCTTGCCCTCGAACAGGATGCGGGTCGCCCGCGCGGCGGTCTCGACGCGCAAATTCGCCCGCGTTGCCAGATGCGGATGAATATAGCCGCGGGCGGCGCTCCAGCGCTCGCCGTTCTTCTGGGTGACCTGGTAGATGCCGAGGCCTTCCTGCTCCTCGCCATTGAAATCTTCGCGGATCCTGAACTGCGCCTCGCGCGCGGCCTGCAGATAGGTCTCCTGCACCGGATTGTCGGATCGCAGGCCGGTGACGTGGAGCGGGCCGCCCTTGCCGTGATACTCGCCGTCGAGTTCGGAATTGTCCTCCGAGCGCTTGAAATAGGGCAGTACGTCGGCATAGGACCAACCGCCGTTGCCGAGCGAGGCCCACTGGTCGTAATCGCTGCGGTGGCCGCGGATATAGACCATCGCGTTGATCGCAGACGAGCCGCCGAGTCCCTTGCCGCGCGGCTGATAGCCGATCCTTCCATTGAGGCCGGCCTGCGGCACCGTATCGAACGCCCAGTTGTTGACCTTGCCGGAGATCATCAGGATCATCGCGCCCGGCGTCGTCACCACCCAATTGTCGTCCCTGCCGCCGGCCTCGATCAGTGCCACCGACGTTGCCGGATCCTCCGACAGCCGGTTCGCCACCGCGCAGCCTCCGGAGCCGCCGCCCACCACCACGAAATCAAATGTATCCGTCACGCGCATCCCCCCAGTAGCTCGTCATTCCGGGATGCGCCTCTTGGCGCAGGCCCGGAATCCATAACCACCATCGGGAGTATGGATTCCGGGCTCTCGCGGAGCCCGTCATCGGGCCGCGCTTTGCGCGGACCCGGTGGCGAGCCCCGGAATGACTGGGGAGGGAACGGAAGGCTTCCATGACCCATCCCGGCGAGCAGTACTATCCGGAAGGCGTCCGTTGGGACGATCCGATCGCGCGCGGCACGTTGCCCGATCTGCTGTCACAGGCCGCCGTGCAGTTCGCCGACCGGCCGGCGATCGAATTCCGCGACCGCCCGATCAGCTATGCCGAGCTTGAGGCGATGGTGGAGACGGCTGCCGCGGCATTGCTGCGCGCCGGCCATGGCAAGGACCATTCGGTCGCGCTGTTCCTCGGCAATTCGCCGGATCATCCGGTGAATTTCTTCGGCGCCCTGAAGGCCGGGGCCCGGGTCGTGCATCTGAGCCCG
>JBDTKD010000075.1:0-7764 GCA_039935515.1 Bradyrhizobium sp. | reverse complement strand
CGCGAACCGCAATTCAATGTCTTTCGCTCCGGCGAAACCCATCCCAAGCCCCCTCTGCTCCAGTAGGATTCGCCTCCATAGGTGATTCTCAAATACCTTTGCCTGCGACTTTCTGACTCAGTACAATTAGAACATTTTCCGGCTGGGTCGAATCCTGACCGCGCTTCCAGGGGGCCTCGTGGTTCGAGACGCCGCGCAAATGCGCGGCTCCTCACCATGAGGGTCAAAGACCTCATTCTGAGGAGCGCGCTTGCGCGCGTCTCGAAGGATGAAGCCGCGATGCTGGAAAATGGTCCGGTTTCTTGCCTTGACGCGTTTGCTTCACGCGAACCGGTACTCGCCTCGCTCGAAAACGCGATCTATCTTCCGAACAGCCGTTCCATCAGCCAGCCATCGAGCCCGGCCGCGGCTTCGGGTCGGACCGCGCCACGCGTTGCGGCGGCCCGGCCCGCGGCCGGCGCCGGTGCGAGCGACGCTGGAGTGGGCGAGGCAGAGGCGACGCCGGCCTGCGGCGTGACCTGCGCGACATTCGAGAACAAGCCGCTGGCCTGCGAGCCCGGCAGCGCCGCGACCGGCACGCCCTGATGGGCGGCGCGCATGAAGCGGGTCCAGACCTCGACCGGCAAGCCGCCGCCGGTCGCCTTCCTGGTCGGCGAATTGTCGTCATTGCCGAGCCAGACGCCGGTGACGAGATCGGCGGTGTAGCCGATGAACCAGGCGTCGCGGAAATCCTGGCTGGTGCCGGTCTTGCCGGCGGCCATCCAGCCCGGGATCTCGGCCTTGCGCGCGGTGCCGCTGAGCAGCGTCTCTTCCATCATGGTGTTCATCATCGCGACATGGCGCGGCTCGATCACCTGGCCCAACCGATCGGGCGGACGCGTGTACAGCACCTTGCCATCGGTGGTGCGGATCCTGGTCACGACATGCGGGGTGACGCCCAGGCCGCCATTGGCGAAGGGCGCATAGGCGCCGACCAGTTCGGTCAACGACACCTCCGAGGTGCCGAGCGCGATCGTGGCATTGGCCTCGAGTTTCGACGCAATGCCGAGCCGGTGTGCGGTGCGCACCACGTTCTTGGGGCCGACTTCCAGGCCGAGCCGCACCGCGACGGTATTGAGCGACATCGCCAGCGCCTGCGTCAGCGTCACCGCGCCGAAATATTCGTGGCTGTAATTCTCGGGCTTCCAGCCCTTGACGTCGAGCGGCGCATCCTGCCGGATTGTCTCCGGCGTCAGGCCGGCTTCGATCGCGGTCAGATAGACGAACGGCTTGAACGCCGATCCCGGCTGGCGCTTGGCCGTCACCGCGCGGTTGTACTGGCTCTCGGCATAGTTGCGGCCGCCGACCATGGCGCGCACGGCGCCGTCGGGGCTCATGGCCACCAGCGCGCCCTGGCTGACATTGAATTTCACGCTCTTGGCCGCCAGTTCGTCGATCACCGAGGCCTCGGCGATGCGCTGCAGCTTTGGATCGATCGAGGTTTCGACCACGATGTTCTGGTCGACCTGACCGATCAGGTCGTCGAGCACTTCGCCGATCCAGTCGGCGACATAATTCACGGTGTCGGCGCCGGCCGGCTTCACGTTGAACGAGGGATGTCCCATCGAGGCCTGGGCCTGCGCTTCCGTGATGAACCTGGCGTCGGCCATCGCGGCGAGCACGGTCTGGGCGCGCTTCTCGGCGCCCTCGGGATTGCGGTTCGGCGCAAGCCGCGACGGCGATTTGACCAGGCCCGCCAGCATGGCGGCCTCGGCCAGTGTCACGTTCCTGGCGGATTTGCCGAAATAACGCTGCGCTGCCGCCTCGACGCCATAGGCTCCGGAGCCGAAATAGACCCGGTTGAGATAGAGTTCGAGGATCTCGGCCTTGGAATGCTTGCGCTCCAGCCAGATCGCCAGCTCGGCCTCCTGCAGCTTGCGTTGCAGCGTGCGTTCCTGGGTCAGAAACAGGTTCTTGGCGAGTTGCTGCGTCAGCGTCGAGCCGCCTTGTGCGACGCCGCGGTGCAGGATGTTGGCCACCGCCGCGCGCAGGATGCCGAACGGATCGATTCCGTGATGCGAATAGAACCGGCGGTCCTCGATGGCGATGAAGGCTTTCGGCAGATAGGGCGGCAGATCCTTCAGTGCGACGTTGGTGCCGGCCATTTCGCCGCGCGTCGCCAGCAGGCTGCCGTCGAGGCCGACGATTTCGATGGTCGGAGGCCGTTTTGGAATTTCCAGCGACTGGATCGGCGGCAGGTGCGCGCCGGCCCAGACCACGGCGCCGACGATCGCGATCGCCGCCCACAGGCCAAGCACCGCGCCCCAGTAGAACAGCCGGGAGATGCCGCGGCGCCCGCGCGCTTTGGCGCGGCGACGGCTGCCGGCTTTGGTCTTGCGCGGCCTCGACTCGCGCGGCGCGTCATCATCGTCGTGGCTGGCCTTGCGCCGGGAAGAGGATTTCTTCGGTTTGTCATCGGCGGTCGTGACGCGGTCCTGCGGTCCGAGCCGCAATTCCGCAAGCGATGCGCCGAGCCCGAATTGTGGCTCCCGGCGTGCCCCGCCTTTTTTCCGTCCCCACGCCATACGCAACTCTGCTCGCGCCGCCCGATGCGGAAGACTAGCGGCCGGGGTTTAAAGCCGTCTTAAGCGATGGTTAATCGGGATGCCGCAGGCGGCCGCCAAGCGACTGATAAGGCGCGCGTTCAGCTGCGCTTAACCCTACCGCCCGGAATTCCCCGCCACCATCGTCACCAGACAATCGGCGATCCAGGTCCTGCCGCGGTTCCTCCGGACCCGAGACGGTCATTGCAGTCCCAGTGCAGCAATCGGAGAAGGCGAAGCTCTATAGCGTTTTCCGGTTCACTTGAATCATTGTCGCTTCTCCGAGGCCTCATGGTTCGAGACGGGGCGAAGACGCGCTCCTCACCATGAGGGTCTGGCAACGGACACCTCATCCTGAGGAGGCGCGAAGCGCCGTCTCGAAGGATGAATGAAGCCATTGAGTGGAAATCACCCACTTGGCTCGAACACGCGACGGCTCACGCCGCGGGTTGCGCCGCCTCCTCGTCATGGGCGAGCAGGTGGATCAGCGCGCTCTTGATCGCCGCCTGCCGGGTCGGGGCATTGATCTGGGCGCCAAGCAGGTCGGTCACATAGAATACGTCGCGGGCGCGTTCGCCGAAGGTCGCGACATGGGCCGAGGCGATGTTGAGGTTGAGCTTCGAGATCGCGGTGGTCAGTTCATACAGCAGGCCCGGCCGGTCGAGGCCGGAGACCTCGATCACCGTGTAGCGGTCCGACCACTGGTTGTTGATGATCACCTCCGGCTCGACCACGAATGGCCGCACCTTGCCGCGAGCCGCGGCGCGGCGCGCCACGACTTCCGGCAGCCGCAATTTGCCTTCGAGCACCTGCTCGATCATCTCGCCGATCCGGGTCGAGCGCCGTCCCTCGTCCTCGTCGCGGTCGTATTCCCGCGAGATTGCGATGGTGTCGAGCGCGCGTCCGTCGGTGGTGGTGTAGATTTGCGCGTCGACGATGTTGGCGCCGGCGGAAGCGCAGGCGCCGGCGATGATCGACAGCAGCCAGGGATGGTCGGTTGCAAGAATGGTCAGTTCGGTGACGCCGCGGGCTTCGTCGAAGCCGACATTGATCGCGAGCTTGTGGCCGGCCTGTTCGCTGCCCCGCAGGAAGCGGGCGTGGCGGATCTTGCGCGGCAGCTCGACCTTGAGCCAGTACGCCGGGTAGTGCCGCGCGATATAGGCATTGAGTTCCTGCTCCGGCCACTCGGTGAAGGCGGCGCGGAATTCGGCCTGCGCCACCGCGATACGTTGCGCCCGGTTCACTTCCGAGAAACCGCCGGTCAGCACCGGCTCGGTCTCATAGTAAAGCGTGCGCAGGAGCTGTGCCTTCCAGCCGTTCCAGACGCCGGGACCGACGCCCTTGATATCGGCGGTGGTCAGGATCGTCAGCAGCTTCATCTGCTCGACCGATTGCACGACGGCGGCGAAATTCTCGATGGTCTTGCGATCCGACAGGTCGCGCGACTGCGCCACCGTCGACATGGTCAGATGCTGTTCGATCAGCCACGCCACCGTCTCGGTATCGGCGGCGTTGAAACCGAGCCGCGGGCACAGCCGGCGCGCCACCTTGGCGCCGGCGATCGAGTGGTCCTCCGGGCGGCCCTTGGCGATGTCGTGCAGCAGCGTCGTGATGTAGATGACCGGGCGGTGCTCGGGGCGGATCTTGCGCATCAGGTCGCTGGCGACCACGAATTCATCGATGCCGCCGCGTTCGATGTCCTGCAGGAAGCCGACGCAGCGCAACAGATGTTCGTCGACCGTGTAGTGATGGTACATGTTGAACTGCATCATCGACACGATCTTGCCGAAGGCGCGGATGAAATGGCCGAGCACGCCGGTCTCGTTCATGCGCCGCAGCACGATTTCCGCGTCGTTCGACGTCAGGATTTCCATGAACAGCCGGTTGGCTTCCGGATTCTCGCGTAGTTGGGTGTTGATGAGCTTCAGCGAGCGCGTCACCGTACGCATCGCGTCGGGGTGAAACGCGAGGTTGTTCTTCTGCGCGAGGCGGAAAATCCGGATCAGATTGACCGGGTCGTGCTTGAAGACGCCGGGAGCGGCGAGGTTGATGCGGTTGTTGTCGACGATGAAATCGTCGCTGTCGGCGACCCGGCGCCGGCTGGTGTTCGGCCTCAGGCGCGCCATCATCCGGCTCAGCACCGGGGCCGGCTTGGCCTGCTGATCCTCGAGCTTGGCGCACAGGATCGCGGTGAGATCGCCGACGTCCTTGGCGATCAGGAAATAGTGCTTCATGAAGCGTTCGACATCCTGCATGCCGGGATGCGAGGTATATCCAAGCCGGATCGCGATCTCGCGCTGCATGTCGAACGTCAGCCGCTCTTCGGCTCGGCCGCTGAAAAAATGGATGTTGCAGCGGACCGACCACAGGAAATCCGCACAGCGGCGGAAGGTGCGGTATTCCTGCGCGTCGAACACGCCGCATTCGACCAGTTCGTCGGTCTCGCGCACGCGGTAGACATATTTCGCGATCCAGAACAGCGTGTGCAGATCGCGCAATCCGCCCTTGCCGTCCTTGACATTGGGCTCGACCAGATAGCGCGATTGTCCGGCGCGGCGATGCCGTTCCTCGCGCTCGGCGAGCTTGGCGGTGACGAATTCGGAAGCGGTGCCCTGCACGACATCCTTGTCGAACCGCGCCACCAGTTCGTCATAGAGCGGCCGGTCGCCGGTCAGGAACCGGGTCTCGAGGATCGCGGTACGGATCGTCATGTCGCCGCGCGCCTGCCGGATCGATTCGTCGACCGAACGCGTTGCATGGCCGACCTTCAGTCCCATGTCCCAAAGACAATAGAGAATGGCTTCCGCCACCTGCTCGCCCCAGGCGGTCTGCTTGTAGGGCAGGATGAACAGCAGATCGATGTCGGATTCCGGCGCCATCAGGCCGCGGCCATAACCGCCGGTGGCGACGACCGCCATGCGCTCGGCGCCGGATCGGATCGGGGAGCGATAGAGATGCCGCGTCGCCGCGGCGAACAGGATGCGGATGATTTCATCCTGGACGAAACACAACCGTTCGGCGCAGCGCCTGCCGTGACGGTCTTTCAGCAGTACCGCCTGCGCGACGGCGCGGGCCGCGGTCATTTCGGCCTTCAGGAGTTGCGCCATCGCGGCGCGGAAAACGTCCTCGCGGCCGGAATGCTGGACCGCGAGCGCATCCACCGCTTCGGTGATGCGTTCGGTATCGAAACGCTCGTCGGCCTCGGGGCGGCTCTCTGTCACGACATCGTCCATGACTTAACCGGATATCGGACCGCCGTGAGGCTGTCACGGGGCATTCTGGGATAGCAGCAGGTCCATGCCGGGTTTCCCGCCGCGCGCGCAAATTTGTGCCTGGAACCGGCCCTTGGGTGGGCGTATTTTCTCATGGAGCTGCCTCCTTAACTCGTTGAAATAAAATAGCGTTTTTTGAAGCCTTGCGTTGCCCGCGGCAGCATTCCTCCACAAGCCGTCCCGCCAACGGAGGCTGTCATCGCTCCTTGTGAGTCAACGTGTCGCGCAAATGCGCGCCCGATGACAGGCTCCGCGACGCCATCCATTCCCTCGTCATTCCGGGCTCGCGCCAAGAAAGAGGCGCGCCCCGGAATGACGGGGTCATTGCGAAGCGATGTGGTGGTGACATCGGCGCCATCTTTCATTACATCCGGCCGATCATCAGTCTGGAGAAAGCCATGGACGCCGCCGAACTCCGCGCCACGCAGGCCCCGATCAAGGATCGTTACAAATCCGATCCCAAATCAGCCATGATCACGCTGAAGGCCAAGGGCTCGATCGAGAACGAGGGTATCGCCTGCAAGGTCGAGACCGGCCGCGCTCTGGCGGTGGCCGGGCTGCATCCTGGGACCGGCGGCTCCGGGCTTGAACTGTGCTCCGGCGACATGCTGCTGGAAGCGCTGGTCGCCTGCGCCGGCGTGACGCTGAAATCGGTGGCGACCGCCATCGACGTGCCGCTCAGGACCGGAAACGTCACTGCCGAGGGCGATCTCGACTTCCGCGGCACGCTCGGCATCGACAAGGAGGCGCCGATCGGCTTTGCCGCGATTCGTCTGCGTTTCGATGTCGGCACCGACGCCGCGCAGGAAAAGCTCGATCTGTTGTTGAAGCTTACGGAACGTTATTGCGTGGTCTATCAGACCATCAAGAACGGTCCGAAGGTTTCGGTGACGATGCACCGGGTGTGATCCTGTCATGCCCCGCGAAAGCGAGGCATCCAGTACACACTGGCCTCGACGATAGCCTTGCCAGCGGTGATTACTGGATCATCCGCTTTCGCGGATGATGACAGCTCGGAGACGCACACGCCGTCATTCCGGGGCGATGCGAAGCATCGAACCCGGAATCTCAAGATTCCGGGTTCGCTTCGCGCCCCGGAATGACGGCCTCGGTTATGGCTTCGGCAGTCTTGCCTTCAGCGCATACAGTGCTTCGAGTGCGTCGCGTGGCGACATCTCGTCCGGATGCAGCGCCTTCAATGCCTCGATCAGTTGTTCCGCCGGGCTCGGCAAGGCGGGTTCGGCCGCGGCGCGCGACGGCACCGCGAACAGCGGCAGATCGTCGGCGAGCGCCCGCGCGGTCTGGCCGCGGTCCTGCGCCTCCAGTTTCGCCATCACCGATTTGGCCCGCGCAATCACCGGCGCGGGCAGGCCGGCGAGCTTCGCGACCTGAATGCCATAGGAGCGGTCGGCCGAACCCGGCAGCACTTCGTGCAGGAACACCACCTCGCCCTGCCATTCCTTGACGCGTACGGTGGCGTTGAACAGCCGCGGCAGTTTCGCCGACAATGCGGTGAGTTCGTGATAATGCGTGGCGAACAGCGTCCGGCAGCGGTTGGCTTCGTGCAGATGCTCGATCGCCGCCCAGGCGATCGACAGACCGTCAAAGGTCGCCGTGCCGCGGCCGATTTCGTCCAGGATCACCAGCGACCGTTCGCTGGCCTGATTGAGGATCACCGCGGTCTCCACCATCTCCACCATGAAGGTGGAACGGCCGCGCGCCAGATCGTCGGCGGCGCCGACCCGCGAAAACAGCCGGTCGATGATGCCGATCCGCGCCCGTGCCGCCGGCACGAAACTGCCGATCTGCGCCATCAGCGCGATCAGGGCGTTCTGGCGCAGGAAGGTCGATTTGCCGGCCATGTTCGGCCCGGTGATCAACCAGATCTGCCCCGGCTTCTGTCCCGGCCC
>JBDTKD010000074.1:0-10247 GCA_039935515.1 Bradyrhizobium sp. | reverse complement strand
TGTTGACCGCGGACCAAAGATTTGTCGCAAGGGTGAAAGGTACTAATCTCGCCAAATTCGTCATCTCCCTTTCGGAATGGCGGGCCTGAATGAAACAATTCGCTCTCAGCGAGGACCAGATTGCGGTTCGCGACATGGCGCGGGACTTTGCCATGGAAAAGATCGCGCCGCATGCGCTGCGCTGGGACGAGGAGAAGCATTTCCCGGTCGATGTGATGCGGGAGGCGGCGACGCTCGGCATCGGCGGGGTCTATATCCGCGATGACGTCGGCGGTTCGGCGCTGACGCGGTTCGACGCGGCGTTGATCTTCGAGGCGCTGGCGCAGGGCTGTCCGACGGTGTCGGCCTTCATCTCGATCCACAACATGGCATCGTGGATGATCGACGCCTATGGCAGCGATGCGCAGCGCCACCGCTGGCTGCCGAAGCTGTGCACCATGGAGCTGTTGGCGAGCTATTGCCTGACCGAGCCCGGCTCCGGTTCGGATGCGGCGGCATTGCGCACCCGCGCCGTGCGCGAGGGCGACCATTATGTGCTCAACGGCCAGAAGCAGTTCATCTCCGGCGCCGGCAAGGGCGACGTCTATGTGGTGATGGTGCGGACCGGCGCCGACGGGCCCGGTGGCATCTCGACACTGGTGGTCGAGGGCGACACGCCCGGCCTTTCGTTTGGCGCCAATGAGCGCAAGATGGGCTGGAACGCGCAGCCGACCCGCGCGGTGATTTTCGAGAATGCGCGCGTGCCGGTTGCCAACCGGCTCGGCGAGGAGGGCATCGGCTTCAAGATCGCGATGGCAGGCCTCGACGGCGGCCGTATCAATATCGCGGCCTGCTCGCTCGGCGGGGCGCAGTCCGCGCTCGACAAATCGCTGGCCTACATGAATGAGCGCAAGGCCTTCGGCAAGCGCCTCGACGAATTCCAGGCCTTGCAGTTTCGTCTCGCCGACATGGCCACCGAACTGGAGGCGGCACGGACCTTTGTGTGGCGCGCGGCGGCGGCGCTCGACCGCAAGGATGCCGACGCCACCATGCTCTGCGCGATGGCAAAGCGGTTCGGCACCGACGTCGGTTTCGAGGTCGCCAATCAGGCGCTGCAACTGCATGGCGGCTACGGCTATCTCAGCGAATACGGCATCGAGAAGATCGTGCGGGATCTGCGCGTGCACCAGATCCTCGAGGGCACCAACGAGATCATGCGACTGATCGTGGCGCGCAAGCTGATCGAGGGTGGGCGATGATTGCCTCTCACGCCGCTGTCAAGGCCGAGCCTGAACTGATCGTGCGGCGCGAGGGCGCAGCCGGGGTTATCCGGCTGAACCGGCCGAAGGCGATCAATGCCATGACGCTGGAAATGTCGCTCGGGATCGATGCGGCGCTGGATCGGTTCGAGGCGGACCCGGCCGTCGCCCTGGTCCTGCTGGAAGGTGCGGGCGAACGCGGCTTGTGCGCCGGTGGGGACATCCGCGGACTTTATGAAAGCTCCCGGGTCGGGGGCGATCTCGGCAAGGTGTTCTGGCGCCAGGAATATAGGATGAACGCCCGGATCGCCAGGTTTCCGAAGCCGTATGTTGCATTCATGGATGGGCTGGTGATGGGCGGCGGCGTCGGGCTTTCGGCGCACGGCCGCCATCGCGTCGTCACCGAGCGCACCAGGCTCGCCATGCCGGAGGTCGGTCTCGGCTTCTTTCCCGATGTCGGGGGCACCTGGCTGCTGTCGCGCTCGCCCGGAGAAATCGGCACCTATTTCGGCTTGACCGGTGAAACCATGAACGGCCCCGACGCCATCCATGCCCGGTTTGCCGACGCGGTGGTACCGTCGGCCAAATGGGCCGCCTTGCGCGACGTCCTGACCAAGGTCAGTCCCGGCACGGCGTCCGCTGAAATCAAGCTCCTGATCGACGGCTTTGCGACCGGCGAGAGCTCGGGTCCGGTGGCGGCGATGCAGCGCAGCATCGATGCCTGGTTCGCGCATGATCGGATCGAGGATATCTTCGCAGCGCTGCAGCGCGACGGCTCGGAGCTCGCGCGAGCGACGCGCAAGATCTTGAACGAGAAGTCGCCGCGCGGCATGGTTGTCACGCTTAAGCTGCTGCGGCTGGCGCGGGCTTCGTCCTCGCTCGAGCAGTGCCTCGTAAGGGAGTATCGCGCCGCGTTGCAGGTATTTGCCAGCGACGATTTCCGCGAAGGCGTGCGTGCGGCGGTCATCGACAAGGATCGCGACCCGCGCTGGTCGCCGCCGCGGATTGAGGATGTTACGCCGGAAATGGTGGCACCCTATTTCGCGGAAATCGGCGCCGACGAGCTGGCATTCGACCGACCAAAATAGAAACGCTGCGGAGGGAGCGCACCATGGCAAGCATCGCATTCGTCGGCCTCGGCAATATGGGCGGCCCGATGGCGGCCAATCTGGTCAAGGCCGGCCACAAGGTGATCGCGTTCGACCTCGTCGGCGCCTCGCGCAACCAGGCCAGGCAGGATGGCGCTTCGATCGCCGAAACCGCAGTCGCGTCGGTCAAGGGTGCCGACACCGTCGTCACGATGCTGCCCGCGGGCAAGCATGTATTGTCGGTCTGGGATGAGGTGATTCCAGCGATGACCAAGGGCGCACTGATCATCGACTGCTCAACCATCGACGTGGAGAGCGCCAAGCAGGCCCATGCGCTGGCTGCCAGGCAGGGTGTCGCATCGGTCGATGCACCGGTGTCGGGCGGCACCGGCGGTGCCAAGGGCGCGACACTGACCTTCATGTGCGGCGGCGAGGACAAGGCTTTCGCGACGGCCAGGCCGGTGCTGGAGAAGATGGGCAAGAAGATCGTACATTGCGGCGGCGCCGGCGCCGGTCAAGCGGCCAAGATCTGCAACAACATGATCCTCGGCGTTTCCATGATCGCGGTCAGTGAGGCGTTTGCGCTGGCCGAGAAACTCGGGCTGTCGCATCAGGCGCTGTTCGATGTCGCCTCGACGTCGTCGGGTCAGTGCTGGTCGCTGACCTCCTACTGCCCGGTGCCGGGGCCGGTCCCGACCTCGCCGGCGAACAATGACTACAAACCGGGCTTTGCCTCGGCCCTGATGGTGAAGGACCTCACGCTGGCGCAGGATGCGGCCAAGGCAGCCGGCGCGGCCACGCCGCTCGGCAAGCATGCGCAGGAAATCTACCGGGCATTCGATGCGGCCGGGAATGGCGGCACCGATTTTTCCGGCATCATCCACCATGTTCGCGCGCTGGCGGGGAAATGACCGCCATCCTGTTCGCGATGGATCATTCTGATAGGAGCGAGACATGACCACATTCCAGGATGCGCGTTCGTTCCTGCTGAAGCATCGCGCCGACTATGATGCGGCGATCCGGGGTTTCCGCTGGCCGGATCCGGTGCCGTTCAACTGGGCGCTCGACTGGTTCGATGCCGAGCTCGCGCGCGATTCCGAAAGCAGGGATCGGCCGGCGCTCTGGATCGTCGACGCCGCGAGCAATCGCGACACCAAACTGTCGTTCGAGACCCTGTCGCGCCGGTCCAATCAGGTGGCGAATTTCCTGCGCGGCCGCGGCCTCAAGCGCGGCGACCATCTGCTGCTGCTGCTCGGCAACGTCGTTCCGCTGTGGGAGACCATGCTGGCGGCGATCAAGCTCGGGGTGGTGGTGATCCCCGCGACCACGCTTTTGACGCCTGACGAGTTGCGCGACCGACTCGACCGCGGTCGCGCCAAGGCCGTGGTGGCCTCGCAAGACCAGGTGGCGAAATTCGCGGGCGTCGGTAACGACAGTCTGCTTCGCATCGTGGTCGGCGCGTCGTCCGCGCATGAGGGCTGGCGGTCCTATGAGGAAACCGCCGGCCTGCCCGAGACGTTCAATCCGGATGGCGCGACCGATCCGAACGATCCGATGCTGCTCTATTTCACCTCCGGCACGACGGCGAAACCAAAACTGGTGCGGCACAGCCAGCGCAGCTATCCGGTTGGCGCGCTGTCGACGATGTACTGGCTGGGCTTGCTGCCCGGCGACATCCATCTCAACATCTCCTCGCCGGGCTGGGCCAAGCATGCCTGGAGCTGCCTGTTTGCGCCCTGGAACGCTGGCGCCACCGTGTTCGTGGTCAATCAGCCCCGCTTCGATGCCAAGGGCCTGCTTGCGACCATCGCCCGATGCGGCGTGACCACGCTGTGTGCGCCGCCGACGGTGTGGCGGCTGTTCATCCAGGAGAAGTTGGCCGACTTCAAGGTCTCGCTGCGCGAGGTCTGCGGCGCCGGCGAGCCGCTCAATCCCGAAGTGATCGATCAGGTCCGCACCGCCTGGGGGCTGACGATCCGCGACGGCTACGGCCAGACCGAGACCACCGCTTTGGCGGGAAATTCGCCCGGCCAGAAGGTCAAGGTCGGATCGATGGGCCGTCCGATGCCCGGCTATCGCGTCCAGGTTACCGACGCCGATGGCCACGTCACCAAGGAGGGCGAAGTCAGCCTGCTGCTCGGCGCCGACCGTCCGGCGGGCCTGATGCAGGGCTACCAGGACGATAACGGCAAGCTCGGCGGCGCCGACGGCGAGCTCTATCGCAGCGGCGACGTGGTATTCGCCGACGAGGAGGGCTATTTGACCTTTGTCGGCCGCTCCGATGACGTCTTCAAATCGTCGGACTACCGCATCAGCCCGTTCGAGCTTGAAAGCGTGTTGCTGGAACATGAATCGGTCGCGGAAGCCGCGGTCGTGCCAAGCCCCGATCCGATCCGGCTGGCCATCCCCAAGGCCTATGTGCTGCTGGCATCGGGCGTCGAGCGTTCGCCGCAGACCGCGCTGTCGATCTTCCGGCATTTGCACACGCGGCTCTCGCCGTTCAAGCGCATCCGGCGCATCGAGCTGGTGACAGAGCTGCCGAAGACGATTTCCGGCAAGATCCGCCGCGTGCATCTGCGCCGCCTCGAGCACGACAATGATCGCGGCGACGCGCTGCGAGGGCAGGAATTCCGCGAAGAGGATTTTCCGGAATTGCAGAAGCTGCGATCGTCGGCGGAGAGCTGATCGGTGAATGAAGTCTGGAAGAAACCGCCGATTTCGCTTCAGGCCTATCAGGCCATGGTCGGCCATGAGGTCGGCGTGTCATCGTGGCATCTGGTCGATCAGAACCGCATCGACGTCTATGCCGGCGTGATCGAGGATCACCAATTCATCCATGTCGATCCCGAGCGGGCGCGACGCGAAACTTCGTTTGGCACCACCGTGGCGCATGGGGTCCTGACGATGTCGCTGCTGAGCATCATGTCGTATGAGGTCATGCCGGTGATCGTGGGCACCACGATGGGGGTCAATTACGGCTTCGACAAGCTTCGCTTCATCTCGCCGGTGCGCTCGGGTTCGCGCGTCCGCGGCCGTTTCAACCTGATGGAAGCGAAGTTGCGCAAGCCCAGGGAGTTGCTGTCGCGCACCAATGTCTCGGTCGAGATCGACGGCGAGGAAAAGCCCGCTCTGGTGGCCGACTGGATCGGCCTGATCTATTTTGCCTGATCCTCCCGCCGCAGCCGGACACCAGCCAGCCATTTCACATCCAGGAACGACACTCATGACAATCAGGTTTGACGGGCGCGTCGCCATCGTCACCGGTGCGGGCAACGGGCTCGGACGCGCGCATGCGATCGGACTCGCGGCGCGCGGCGCCAGGGTGGTTGTGAACGATTTCGGCGGGGCCCGCGACGGTACTGGCGGATCGCTGACGCCGGCGGAAACCGTGGTCGAGGAAATCCGCAGGGCCGGCGGCGCGGCGATGGCTGACGGTGCCGACGTCTCCGATTACGCGCAGGTCGAGGCGATGGTCGATCGCGCCACCAGGGAATGGGGCAGTGTCGATCTGCTCTGCGCCAACGCCGGCATTCTGCGCGACAAATCCTTTGCCAAGATGGAAATTGCCGATTTCGCGAAGGTGCTGGATGTGCATCTCACCGGCACGTTCTATTGCTGCAAGGCGGTGTGGGCGGGCATGCGCGAGCGAAATTACGGCCGTATTGTCGTCACCACATCCTCTTCGGGACTCTACGGCAATTTCGGCCAGGCCAATTATGGCGCGGCAAAGACCGGCATGGTCGGCCTGATGAATGTGCTGGCCGAGGAGGGCCGCAAGAACAACATCCGCGTCAACACCATCTCGCCGACGGCAGCGACCCGGATGACGGAAGAATTGCTGCCGCCGCAGGCACTCGCGCTGATGAAGCCGGAAGCCATCACGCCGGCGGTGCTGTATCTGCTCAGCGAGGACGCGCCGACCCGGACCATCATGGGCGCCGGTGCGGGATCCTTTGCCGTGATCAGGCTTGTCGAAACCGAGGGCATCAACCTGCCGCAATCCGACTGGACGCCGGACGCGGTGGCAGCGCATTTTGCCGAAATCAGCGACATGTCGACAGCAAAGGCGCTGGAGGGCGCATTCCAGCAGACCCAGAAATATGTCGGGCAGGCCGCAGCGAAGGCGGGGATCAAGCTGTAATACCGGGCGGTCATTCCGGGGCGCGCCAACGGGTCCGCGCAAGCGCGGCCCGATGACAGGCTCCGCGCGAGCCCGGAATCCATACTCCCGATCGTGGTTATGGATTCCGGGCCTGCGCCAACAGGCGCATCCCGGAATGACGTGCTTGACTCCCTAAATCCGGCGTAAAGTTGTTTCCGTGACAAACCCACCCAAAACCCAGATCGCCGTCATCGGCGCCGGTCCCGCCGGGCTGATGGCGGCGGAGGTGCTGGCGCAGGGCGGCATGCAGGCCACGGTTTACGACGCCATGCCGTCGGCCGGCCGCAAGCTCCTGATGGCAGGTCGCGGCGGGCTCAATCTGACGCATAGCGAAGCGCTGCCGCAATTTCTTGCCCGCTACGGCCACGCGACGCCGCGGCTTGCCCCCGCGATAACGGCGTTTCCGCCGGACACCTTGCGCCAGTGGAGTGACGCGCTGGGCCAGCCGACCTTTGTCGGCTCCAGCGGCCGGGTGTTTCCGAGTGCGTTCAAGGCTTCGCCGCTGTTGCGGTCGTGGCTGCGGCGGCTGGATGCCCTGGGCGTTCAATTCGCGGTGCGTCACCGCTGGATTGGCTGGAAAGAGGACGGGCGTCTTTGGTTTCGGACGCCGGAGGGTGAGTTGACCGTCAAGGCGGGCGCAACCGTGCTGGCGCTCGGCGGCGCAAGCTGGCCGCGGCTTGGCTCCGATGGCGCGTGGGTCGAGACGCTTTCGGCAAAGGGCGTGGCGATATCGCCGCTTCGAGCGGCCAATTGCGGCTTCACCGTCGCCTGGTCCGGGATTTTCCGCGACCGCTTCGAAGGCCAGCCGCTCAAGGGCGCGGCGCTGTCGTTCGGCAAGCGCACCATGCGCGGCGAGGCCGTGATGACGCGCGCAGGCATCGAGGGCGGCGCGGTGTACGCGCTGTCGGCCGACTTGCGCGAGGCGGTCGACGATTCCGGGCAGGCGACGTTGCGCATCGCATTGCGGCCCGATCTCGCGCGCGGCGACCTGGTCAGGCGGCTGTCGACGCCGAGAGGCAAGCAATCGGTTTCAAACTGGCTGCGCAAGACGGTGCATCTGGCCCCGGTCGGCATCGGATTGCTGCAGGAGGCAGCTACCACCGCGGCAGTGTCGCTGGCGTCGCTATCGCCTGCCGATCTGGCCGACTGGATCAATGCGGTGCCCGTCGAGCTCAACGGTGTCGCGCCGATGACGCGTGCGATCTCGACCGCGGGCGGTATTGCCCTTGACGAACTGGACGCCGACTTCATGATCGCTCGCTTGCCCGGCACCTTCGCTGCCGGCGAAATGCTCGACTGGGAAGCGCCGACCGGCGGCTATCTGCTGCAGGCCTCGTTCGCCACGGGCGCGGCGGCAGGGAAGGGCGTGTTGAAGTGGCTGGGGCGCCGTCATTCCGGGATGCGCCACTTGGCGCAGGCCCGGAATCCATAACCACGATCGGGAGTATGGATTCCGGGCTCGCGCCAAGAAAGAGGCGCGCCCCCGGAATGACGGCGGAAACATCACCGCAGTTTGCCGCGCGCGGCGACCGGCAGTGTGCCGATGATTTCGTCGCCGCGCACCATCACCACCTCGTCCATCATGTTGACAACGACACAGACGTGATTGGGTACGATCCGCACGACGTCGCCAACATTGGGGCGGGTGTTGCTGCGCGCCAGATCGAGAAAGCCGTGCTCTTCGGCAAAGCGCGCGATCCGGGCTTCGGGATGTTCGAGAATGAGGCCGTGACCGTCCAGCCCGCCGCCGGTGTCGGAGGTCAGGGTCTTTGAACCGGCATCGAGAATGCCGCGCTCCGGCCCGGCGCGGCTCACCACGGTCGAATAGATCGTGAGCGCGCAGTCGTCCCAGCCGGCGACGCCGGCCGCGACCTGCATGCGGTCGTTGTAGATGTAGGTGCCCGGACGGTGTTCGGTGGCGCCCTTGAGCTTGCCGACATTCTTCAGGTTCGGCGTGCCGCCGGTGGAAACCATGGTGGCGTCAAGGCCGTGCGCGCGGACGCCGGCCAGCGCCTGGTCATGGAAGCGCTGCGCTTCGGCCCAGCCGGTCTCGGTCGGATACAGCATGAAGCCGGCAAACCTCAATCCATCCAACGCCGCAATCTCGCGCGCGAGCGCGATCGCTTCAGATGGCGTCTCGACGCCGGCGCGCTTGCGTCCGGTATCGCATTCGACCACGACCGCAAGCGGACGCCCCGACGTTCGCGCGGCCTGCGGCAGCCCTGCGAGGACGACGGAATTGTCGACGGCAACTGTCATCTTGGCCTTGGCCTGCAGCGCGCCGAGCCGTGCCATTTTTTCCTCGCCGATCAGATTGTAGCTGATAGGATGTCGTCGATGCCGGCATCCGCCATCACCTCGGCTTCACCGAGCTTCTGGCAGGTGATTCCCCTGGCGCGGGCGGCAATCTGCAGTTTCGCCAGCATCGGACTTTTGTGGGTCTTGATGTGCGGCCGGTTGGCAACGCCGGCGGCATCGCAGGCCGCCTGAACGCGCGCGATGTTGCGCTCGACGCGGTCCATGTCGATCACCGCGGCAGGTGTGCCGTACTCGCGGGCGATCTTGGCGGCAAGCGGTGTCGTCATCGGTTATGCCTGTTCGATCTCTTCGCGCAGCATTTCCAGTTCCAGCCATTTGTCCTCGGCGGCCTGCATTTGCTGTTGCGCGGCGGCGAGCGCGGCCGAAGCGGAATCGAATTTCTGGCGATCGTTTCGGTAGAGATTGGGATCGTCAAGCTGGTGCTGTTGCTTTGCAATCTCCGCATGGAGCCTGGCGATGGCTTTCGGCAGTGATTCCAGCGCGTGCTTTTCGTTGAAATTGAGCCGCCGCTTCGCAGTACCGGCCGGCGCGCCGCCCTTGACCGCCGCCCTCGTGCCGTCGACGGCGGGGGCGGACCTGGCCGGTTCGCGTTCGAGGTCGGCGCCGCGCTGCGCCAGCATGTCGGTGTAGCCGCCGGCATATTCGACCCAGCGGCCATTGCCCTCCGGCACGATCACCGAAGTTACCACGCGATCGAGGAAATCGCGGTCATGGCTGATCAGGATCACGGTGCCCTGATAGTCGCCGAGCATGTCCTCCAGCACATCGAGGGTTTCGAGATCGAGATCGTTGGTGGGCTCGTCCAGCACCAGCAGGTTGGAGGGCTTGGCCAGCGCGCGGGCCAGCATCAGGCGCCCGCGTTCGCCGCCCGAAAGCACTTCGAGCGGGGTGCGCATCTGTTCCTGCGCGAACAGGAAGTCCTTCATATAGCTGACCACGTGCTTGGGCTGGCCGCCGACCATGACGTGATCGCCGCGGCCGCCGGTCAGGGCCTCGGCGAGCGTCGAT
Source organism: Bradyrhizobium sp. (assembly GCA_039935515.1). Classification (GTDB taxonomy): domain Bacteria; phylum Pseudomonadota; class Alphaproteobacteria; order Rhizobiales; family Xanthobacteraceae; genus Bradyrhizobium. Next base: position 432 of record JBDTKD010000074.1, on the reverse strand, counting down.
TTGGGGTCGAGGCTTTCGCGGTGCTGATCGAGCGTCGCCATCTCGATATTGGCGCCGAGGCGGATTGAGCCGGTATCGGGTGGCTGCGCCCCGGTCAGCATGTCGACCAGCATGGTCTTGCCGACGCCGTTCGGCCCGACAATGCCGAGGCGGTCGCCGCGCTGGATGCGGATCGAAAAGTCATCGACGATCCTGCGATCGCCATAGCATCTGCTGATGTTCCGGGCTTCGATGACGAGCTTGCCGGACTTGTCGGCCTCGGCGGCGGCAAGGTTGGCGCTGCCGGCGGCGCCACGATGGTCGCGGCGTTGCTCGCGCAACGCGTAGAGGTTACCGAGCCGCTTGACATTGCGCTTGCGGCGACCGGAAACACCGTAGCGCAGCCAGTGCTCCTCATTGACGATCTTGCGGTCGAGCTTGTGCTGGTCGCGC
>JBDTKD010000073.1:0-4152 GCA_039935515.1 Bradyrhizobium sp. | reverse complement strand
CGCGGGCGAAATTGATCGCGGCCTTGCGATCCATGCCGGCGGTCGAGGGCACGTTGGGATCGAGCTGGTCGCCGGGAACGACGCGGACGCCGTCATGCTTCCAGCGGTCGTGATCGTGCGAATGGGTATGATCGTGATGGCCTGTCATGGATGGCTTTCCCGCAAAAAACGCTCCTCGAACGGTAGCGAAAACCTCGATCGCAAACCAGTCGAATAACGAAACGCTCGGCGCATCGCGGACTTGTCCCTGCGCGGGCTCAGCGCTTGCCGATCGCCGCCGGATTGACGACGTGGATCGGCGTACCCGCTGCGTAGGCAACGATCTGGTCGAAAATATCGGCGAACTGCAGTTCGTATTCGTCGCGCGAAACGTAGCCGATATGCGGCGTGCAAACCACGTTGTCCATGGTCAGCAGCGGGTCGTTGACGTCGCGCAGCGGTTCCCTCTCGTAGACGTCGACCGCCGCCATGCCGGGCCGGCCGGCACGCAGGGCCTTCACCAGGGCGTTCGGTTCGATCAGCCCGGCGCGGCTGGTGTTGACCACGAGCGCCGTCGGTTTCATCCGCGCCAGATCGGCCGAGGTGACGATGCCGCGGGTGGCGTCGACCAGGCGCATATGCAGCGAGAGCGCGTCGCATTGCTCGAACAAGGCGTCCTTGCTGGGCGCCGTCTCGTAGCCGTCGGCCTGCGCCCGTGCCAGTGCCTTCTCGCGCGCCCACACCAGCACCCTCATGCCGAAGGCCCTGCCGTAGCCGGCGACGACGGCCCCGATCCGGCCATAGCCATAGATGCCGAGCGTCTTGCCGCGCAGGGTGTGGCCGACCCCGATTTGCCATTTGCCGGCCTTCAACGCTGCCATCTGCTGCGGCAGCGCGCGCATCGCCGCCAGCACCAGCGCCCAGGTCAATTCCGCGGCGGCGTAAGACGGCGTGCCCGCGTGCTGGCTGGACGACACAATGACGCCGAGCCGGGTACAGGCGTCGATATCGATGTGGGGATACACGCTGCGCTGGCTGATCAGCTTCAGCTTCGGCATCCGCTCCAGCAGCGGAGCACGAATTTGCGTCCGCTCGCGGATCAACACCAGCGCCTCGGTGTCGTGCAGCCGACCCGCCAGCGCATCGACGTCCTGGACGTGGTCGTTCCAGATCGTGACCTCGTGCCCCGCAAGCTTTGCGAAGCATTCGAGGGTGCGCACCGTGTCGAAATAATCGTCTAGGACGGAAATCTTCACCATCGGCCTCCCACTTCCGTAGCGGCCGGGAGCCTACTTCACCGCCAGCAATTCGACGTCGAACATCAGCGTCGCGTTGGGTGGAATGAGACCGCCGGCACCGCGGGCGCCGTAGCCGAGCGCGGGCGGAATGATCAGGGTGCGCTTGCCGCCGACCTTCATGGTGGCGACACCCTCATCCCAGCCGGCAATGACCTTGTGCAGGCCGATCGGAAACTTGAACGGCTCGTTGCGATCGACCGAACTGTCGAATTTCTTGCCCTTCTGGCCGTCCTCGTAAAGCCAGCCGGTGTAATGCATGACGCAAATCTGGCCCGGTTTCGGCGAGGCGCCGGTGCCGACATGGGTATCGATGATCTGCAAACCTGAAGCTGTGGTCATGGTTTTTCCTGCGGTCTGGGCCAACGCGCCGGATGGCGCAGCGGAGAGTAGGGCGCCGGTCACACCGATCGCGACGGCAACGACAAGCGGAAGACTTTGAAACCGGAAACTTCGCATCTGTTCAAGTCCTTTGTAACAGGAGGCCGGTCGCTCAATAGCCAAGTGCGCAACCGTCCTTGCGCGGATCGGAACCGCCGGTCAGGGTGCCCTTGTCCCAATCAACCCAGATCGCCTGGCCGCCGCCGAGCGGAGCGACCACGCTGGTGGTCTTGTGTCCGAGCTTCTTCAGGCCTTCGACGATCGCGGCGGGCACGCCGTCCTCGAGCTGGTAGACGCCTTCATAGTGCAGGCCGCGCGGCATATCGATGGCTTCCTGCACATCACAGCCATAATCGAGAATGTTGGTCAGAACGTGGGTCTGCCCGACCGGCTGGTACTGGCCGCCCATGACGCCGAACGGCATCACTGCCCGGCCGCCCTTGGTGACCAGACTCGGAATGATGGTGTGGAGCGGGCGCTTGCCCGGCGCGATGCAATTGGGATGGCCGGGCTGGACGCGGAAGCCGCCGGCCCGGTTTTGCAGGAGAATGCCGGTCTTGTTGGAGACGATCGCCGATCCGAACGAATGCGCGATCGAATTGATGAACGAACAGACGTTGCGGTCCTTGTCCACCACCGTGATGTACACGGTCGAGGGGTTCATCGGCGGCGCCACATTCGGCAGGTCCAGCATCCCGTCCAGCCGTATCCTGGCGCCGTGCTCGTCGGCAAATTCCCTCGTGAGAATCCTCACCACATCGACATCGACATGGGCGGGATCGCCGACGTATTGCTCGCGCATCATGTAGGCGACCCGCGCCGCCTCGGCTTCGAGATGAAAGCGCTCGACACTCATCGCGGGAAACTTCGTCAGATCGAACCGCGACAGGATGTTCAGCATCACCAGCATGGTGATGCCCGGACCGTTCGGCGGGCACTGCCAGACATCGTGGCCCTTATACACGGTGCCGATCGGCACCGTGGTCTCGGTGCCATGGGCGGCGAAATCCTCCAGCGTATGCAGGCCGCCGATGCTACGCAGGGTCTCCACCATGTCCGCGGCGACAGCCCCCGTGTAGAAGGCATCGCGGCCGCCCTTGGCGATCGCCCGCAGGGTCTGGCCAAGCTCGGGCTGGTGGATCACATCGCCCGCCACCGCCGCCTTGCCATGCGGCAGCAGATAGCGCTCGGTGTTGGTGCCTTTCTTCAGCTTCTCGAACTGCAGGTTCCAGTCGAAGGCATTGCGCGGGGCCACCACATAGCCTTGTTCCGCGGCCCTGATCGCGGGCTGCAGCAGGGTATCGAGCCCGAACCTGCCGTGATCCTGCAGGATGGTTTCCCAGGCGTCGATCGCGCCGGGAATGCTGACGGCATGCGCCGAGGTCAGCTGGATCGAGCACAGATTGTGTTCGAGATACCATTCGGGTGTCGCCGCCATCGGCGCGCCGCCCGAGCCATTATAGGCAACGATCCTGCCCTCGCCTTTCGGCTGTATCAGCGCGAAGCAGTCGCCGCCGATGCCGGTCGATTGCGGCTCGATCACGCCGAGCAGCGCGCATGCCGCAACCGCCGCGTCTGCGGCCGTGCCGCCCGCCCGCATCACCTCGATCGCCGCCAGCGCCGCCAGCGGATGCGACGTCGCCACCATCGCATTCTCCGCATGCACCGTCGAACGGCCGGCGAGATGGAAATTCCTCATGTCCAATTGCTCACTTATTGTTGTTTTCGAACTGCCCTGCGGGCGGGAATTACATGGCATATTCCCGTGGTCATGGGCAATGCATGGCCTCTTTCGTCATGGCCGGGCTCGTCCCGGCCATCCACGTCTTTCTTGCCTGATTGCAGCGAAGACGTGGATGCCCGGCACAAGGCCGGCCATGACGATTCTGCTGGGCTCCATGGCGGCGGCGACCGTCTTTCCCCTTCCCCACTCACCTGATAAACCACCGCCATGCCGTATGGGACATGGTTGCGATGAATGAAACGAAGACGCTCAACGACCGCATCGACACGCTGGAAACCCGGTTGACGTTTCTCGACGAGACCATCGAGACGTTGAACCAGACCATCACCACGCAATGGCAACAGATCGATGCGTTGACGCGCCAGTTTGCCATTCTCGGCGAACGGCTGCGGGAAGCCGAGGCGCGGGCACCCGGCGCCGCCAACGAACCGCCGCCGCATTATTGAACGGGCCGCGAGCCTGCTTGGCCGGACCGGGACCGGCGTGTATCAAAAGACGACAATAAGCCGATTGCGCCACCGGAACGACACTTGACCCGGATTGCCCCATGAAACCCTTCATCGAAGTCCTGTCCGGCCGGCGCCAGCGCGTACCGCCGATCTGGATGATGCGGCAGGCCGGCCGCTATCTGCCGGAATACCGTGCCTTGCGCGCCAAGGCCGGCGGCTTTCTCGATCTGTGCTTCACACCGGACTATGCCGCCGAGGTCACGCTGCAGCCGATCCGACGCTTCAATTTCGATGCGGCGATCAT
>JBDTKD010000072.1:0-4450 GCA_039935515.1 Bradyrhizobium sp. | reverse complement strand
AGACTGGGGTCTGAAGCTCGCCGACGTCAAATCGCTGTCGGATATCGCGCCGTGGCGGCTCGCGGTGGTGCTGGAGACCAACGACCAGTCCGCGCGCATCGGTTTTCAGCCCGGCCGCGAACTCGGAGGCGCCGTCCTCAAGGACCGCGAGACCGGCATCATCACCCTGGAAGGCGTGAAATGGGCCAAGGCCGCGTCCGGCCCGCTGCGCGGCAAGACCCCGACGTCCGTATCGCAGGTTCTAAGCCCCGGCGACGTCATCTATGCCGATCCGCTGATCGCCAAGGATGGCAATCCGGTCGAGGGCCAGTTCCGGCTGCGCCAATATCCCGAGATTTCGGGGGCCATGGTGGTGATGGATCCGCATACCGGCCGCGTGCTCGCTATGGTCGGCGGATTCTCGTTCGACCAGAGCCAGTTCAACCGCGCGACCCAAGCCTATCGGCAGCCGGGTTCGTCGTTCAAGCCCATCGTATATTCCTCGGCGCTTGACAACGGCTATACGCCGTCGACCGTGGTGGTCGACGCGCCGATCGAAATCGACCAGGGGCAGGGCGGAGGGGTCTGGCGTCCGGAGAACTATTCGGCTGGCCATTATCGTGGCCCGACGACGCTGCGGAACGCGCTGCGGTGGTCGCTCAACACGGTGACGGTGCGGCTCGCGCAGGACGTCGGCATGCCCCTGATCGGCGAATATGCCAAGCGGTTCGGCGTCTATGACGAACTGCCGAATTACCTGTCCTATGCGCTCGGCGCCGGCGAGACCACGGTGATGCGAATGGTCACCGCCTATTCGATGTTCGACAATGGCGGCAGGCGGGTGAAGCCGACACTGATCGACCGGATCCAGGACCGTTACGGCCATACCATCTTCAAACATGATCAGCGCGAATGCCGTGGCTGCGATGCGCCGGAAGGCTGGAAGAATCAGCCCGAGCCCCAGTTGATCGACCACCGGGAGCAGGTGCTGGATTCGATGACGGCCTATCAGATCACCTCGATGATGGAAGGCGTCGTGCAGTCCGGCACGGCAACCGTCCTGAAGGAGGTCGGCAAGCCGATCGCCGGCAAGACCGGCACCACCAACGACCAGAAGGATGCCTGGTTCGTCGGCTTCTCGCCGGACATCGTGGTCGGCGTCTATATGGGCTTCGACAAGCCGCGCAATCTCGGCAGAACCGCCACCGGCGGACATCTGGCCGCGCCGGTTGCCAAGGATTTCCTGAAACTCGCGCTCGCCGACAAGCCCGCCATCCCCTTCAAGGTGCCTGCGGGGATCAAGCTGATCCTGGTCGATCAGCTAACCGGAATGCGCGCCGGGCCGGGCGACACCGGCAGGACCATTCTCGAAGCGTTCAAGCCGGGCACCGCGCCGCCGGATAATTACTCGGTGATCGGCGTCGCCGATGCCGACGGCCGCGCGCTCACGGTGTCGCCGGACGCCGACCGCACCATCCTGCGTTCGGGCACGGGTGGCCTGTACTAGCGTATCCCGCCGCGGACGCGGGCTGGCGTGAAGCCGATTGCGCTTTGCGCCGCCTGCCGCTACATCCCCCTGCAGCATTGCCGAAGGCGGCATCAGCCGCGGAGCAGGGAAACCATGCGCGCCGAAGTCGAACGTCTAGTCGAAGAGATCAAGCAGTCGGTCGGGCTGCTGAGGAGGCATCTTTGACGTCGAGCAATCGACGGCACGGCTGGCCGAGCTGAACAAGCTCGCGGAAGATCCCAATCTCTGGAACGATCCCCCGAAGGCGCAGAAGCTGATGCAGGAGCGGACCTCGCTGGAGGATGCGCTCTCCGGCATCGGCAAGATCGAACGCGAACTGGAGGACAATATCGGGATGATCGAGCTCGGCGAAGCCGAGAACGACGAAGGCGTGGTGGCGGAGGCCGAGGCCGCGCTGAAATCCCTCAAGAAAGAGGTCGCGCGCCGCGAGCTCGAGGCGCTGCTGGGCGGCGAGGCCGACCGTTTCGACTCCTATCTCGAAGTGCACGCCGGCGCCGGCGGCACCGAGAGCCAGGACTGGGCCGAGATGCTGCTGCGCATGTATACGCGCTGGGCCGAGAAGCACGGTTTCAAGATCGAATATCTGGAGGAGACGCAGGGCGAGGAGGCGGGCATCAAATCCGCCACTATCCAGATCAGCGGCCACAACGCGTATGGCTGGCTCAAGACCGAAGCCGGCGTGCATCGGCTGGTGCGGATATCGCCGTTCGATTCCAACGCGCGCCGGCACACCTCGTTCTCCAGCGTTGCGATCTTCCCGGTCGTCGACGACAGCATCAAGATCGACATCAAGGAAGCCGACGTGCGCACCGATACCATGCGCTCGGGCGGCGCCGGTGGCCAGCACGTCAACAAAACCGAATCCGCGGTCCGGCTGACGCATATTCCAACCGGCGTCGCAGTGGTCTGCCAAGCCGGGCGTTCGCAGCACAAGAACAAGGCGCAGGCCTGGGACATGTTGCGGGCGCGGCTCTATGAAATCGAATTGAAGAAGCGCGAGCAGCAGGCGGCCGCCGACCAGGCCGCCAAGACCGATATCGGCTGGGGCCACCAGATCCGCTCCTATGTCCTGCAGCCCTATCAGATGGTGAAAGACCTTCGCACCGGGGTGCAGACTTCGGATACCTCGGGCGTGCTCGACGGCGACCTCGATGAATTCATGGCGGCGACGCTGGCGCAGCGCGCCTTTGGCACCGCGCCCGGCGCGGTCGAGGATGTGGACTGATCGATGGCAAGCATCGCTTTCATTGGCCTCGGTCGGATGGGCCATGGCATGGCCGGCCGCTATCTCGACAGCGGCCATAGCGTCGCGGTCTGGAACCGCAGCCAGGCGAAAGCCGGCGGCCTGATCGCGCGCGGCGCGCGCTTTGCGCTTTCTGCGGCGGATGCGGCCGATGGCGCCGATGCGATCGTGACCATGGTCGCCGACGATGAGGCCTCGCGTGCCGTCTGGCTCGGCAAGGAGGGTGCCGCAAGCCAAGCCAAGGCCGGCACGCTGGCGATCGAATGTTCGACGGTGTCGTATCGGCATGCGCTGGAACTCGCGCGAGAATTGCGCAGCCGCGGTCTCGTCTATATCGACAGTCCGGTCACTGGCTTGCCGGATGCCGCGGCCACCGGAAAACTGACGCTGCTGGTCGGCGCCGAGCCAGCCGATCTCGAGCAGGCGCGGCCTTATCTCGCGCCGCTGAGCACGACCATCCGGCATTTCGGCGCCGTCGGCACCGGCACGGTGTACAAGCTGATCAACAATTTGATGGGGGCGATCCAGATTGCAGGGCTCGCCGAGGGCCTTGCGATCGCCGAGCAGGCCGGTCTCGACATGAAGCTGGTGCTGGAGTCGATCGAACACGGCGTGGCGGCGAGCCCGCAGGTGCTGCGTCACTCCAGGCGCATGGTGGCGCGAGATTTCGCCGGCGCGAGCTTCACCGCCGCGCTGCGGCACAAGGATGCCGCCTATGCGGTCGCGCTGGCCGAGGGTCTGCTGGCGGAGCCGCCGCTGGTCGGCCGCGCCGCGGTGCAGGCCTATGACAAGGCGAAAGCCCACGCGCCCGATGACGATGAGGGCAGGATGATCGAGATCGTATCGCGCCCCAGATCCGCAGAATAGGCAGGTTGAGCGCAGCAAGCCGACTTGCAAGGGGGCGCCCGGCCTGCGAAACTTGAAAAAAACAGATCATTCCAGACGGGAGAGAACGATGCCGGCTCGTATCACGGTCCTGTTTGCGCTCGCAGCCCTGGTGACCACACCCGCGGCCCAGGCCCAAAAGAAATACGATCCCGGCGCGAGCGATACCGAAATCAAGATCGGCAACATCATGCCCTATAGCGGTCCCGCCTCCTCCTATGGCGTGATCGGCAAGGCCGAAGCGGCCTTCTTCAAAATGGTCAACGCCGAGGGCGGCATCAACGGCCGCAAGATCAACTTCATCAGCTATGACGATGCCTACAGCCCGCCCAAGGCGATCGAACAGGCGCGCAAGCTGGTCGAAAGCGACGAGGTGCTGCTGATATTCCAGTCGCTCGGCACGCCGTCCAATTCGGCCATCGAGAAATACATGAACGCCAAGAAGGTGCCGCAACTGTTCGTCGCCTCCGGCGCCACCAAGTTCGGCGACCCCAAGAACTTCCCGTGGACCATGGGCTTTCAGCCCAACTACCAGAGCGAAGGTCACATCTACGCGAAATACATCCGGGAGCACTATCCCAACAGCAAGATCGCGGTGTTCTGGCAGGACGACGACGCGGGCAAGGATCAGTTCAAGGGGTTGAAGGATGGCCTCGGTGAAAAGGCCGGCATGATCATCGCCGATAAGTCCTATGAGGTGAGCGATCCCTCGATCGATTCCCAGATCGTCGCCCTGCACGATTCCGGCGCCGACATCTTCTTCTCCTGGGCCGCGCCGAAGGGCTCGGCGCAGGCGATCCGGAAGGTCGGCGAGC
>JBDTKD010000071.1:0-14186 GCA_039935515.1 Bradyrhizobium sp. | reverse complement strand
CTCGCCGCCGGACGCCACTTTCATCAACGGGCCCGCGCGGGTTCCCGGATTGGTCTGGACCCAGAACTCGACGCGATCGAACCCTTGCGGACCCGGCGAGGCCGGATCGGAATCGATCTGCGTTGTGAATTTGGCGCGTTCGAGCTTGAGCGGGGCGAGCTCGGCATTGACGGCCTTGTTGAGCTTTTCCGCCGATTTGCCGCGCGCGGCAGCGAGTTTGGTGGCGGCCGCATGGTAACGCTGGTCGGCGTCCGACGCCGCCGTCTCCAGTTTTTTCAACTGATCGGCGCCGGCATCGATCAGGGCGACGTCGTCGGCATATTTTGCGGCCAATGCCGCCAGGTGCTCGACCGGCGTGGTGTATTTGCGCGCGGCGGCGCGCAGCGCGAACAGCCGCTCCTCGATGCGCTCCAACTCGGCCGGGTCGAAGTCGGCGGCGATCAAGGCGGCGGACAGATGCTGATCGGCCTCTTCCAGCGCATTGATGGCGGCATCGATCGCCTTCACCGCGGGCTCGACCAGTGCCGGCGAATGGCCGGCGCGGCGTTCGAGCCGGCGCACCGCAGCCGACAGCGCCGCAACCGGCGAATGATTGCCGCTGACGGCGTCCTGCGCCTCGCGCAAATCGCCGGCGATCTTCTCGCCCTGCATCATCGTGGTGCGGCGTTGCGCCAGCGCGGTCTCCTCGCCGTCCCTGGGTGCCAGCGTCTTCAATTCAAAGGCCGCATGGCGCAGATAGTCGGCCTCGCGGGCGGCGCGCGCCATGCCGGCACGATGCTCGTCGAGCAGCGCGTTGGCGGCGCGCCTCACGTCCCACAGCTGCTCCAGCGCGGCGACGTCCTTTTCGAGGCCGGCGAACGCATCGAGCAACCGTCGATGGGTCGACGCGTCGACCAGCGCGCGCTCGTCATGCTGGCCGTGAATTTCCACCAGCGCGGAGCCGACCGCCTTCAGGGTCTGTACGCTGATCGCCTGGTCGTTGATAAAGGCGCGGGTCCGGCCATCCGCAAGCTGCACCCGGCGCAGGATCATCTCGTCGGTATCGTCGAGGCCGTTGTCGCTGAGGATGGCGGCGGCCGGATGCCCCTTCGGAACATCGAACACCGCGGTGACCTGGCCCTGCTCGACGCCGTGACGGACGAGGCCGGCATCGCCGCGGCCGCCGAGCGCCAGCGCGAACGCATCGAGCAGAATGGATTTGCCCGCACCGGTCTCGCCGGTCAAAACCGCAAGGCCACGGGAAAACTCGATATCGAGCCGTTCGATCAGGACGATGTCACGGATCGAAAGACGCGCCAGCATGTGAGATCAATTCCTAGCCGAGACCCATTTTCTTGAAGGCCCTGGAAATATAGGAGCCCTGGTTCTCGCTCGGCTCGAGACCGCCGGACTTTACAAGATTATACGCGTCCTTGTACCAGCGGCTGTCGGGAAAATTGTGTCCGAGCACGGCTGCCGCGGTCTGCGCTTCGCCGACGATGCCGATCGCCATATAGGCCTCGGTGAGCCGGGCGAGCGCCTCCTCGACATGCCGGGTGGTCTGATACTGGGTGACCACGGTCTTGAAGCGATTGATGGCGGCGGTGTAGTCGCGGCGCTGCATGTAATAGCGACCGATGGTCATTTCGTGGCCCGCGAGCTGGTCGCGCGCGCCTTCGAGCTTGGCCTTGGCGCTGACGGAATATTCCGATGTCGGATATTTCCGAATCACATCTTGAAGCGCGGCGATGGCCTTTTCGGTACGGCCCTGATCGCGCGTCACGTCCGGGATCTGGTCGTACTGCGAGGCCGCGATCAGATACTGCGCATAGGCCGCGTCGGGGCTGCCGGGGTGCAGGGTGACGTATCGGGTGGCGGCGCCGATGCAACTGTCGTAATCGCCGGCGTCGTAATAGGCGTAGGCCGACATCAGCAGCGATTTGCGCGCCCACTCCGAATAAGGATGCTCGCGATCGACTTCCTCGAATTTCTTCGATGCGAGCTTCATATCCTTCTTCTGGTTCAGCAAATAGAGGCCCTCGTTGTAGAGCTTGTCCGCCGGCTCATCCTTGAAGGTATCGTCCTTGGCGAAAAACTTGTCCCAGAGCGCACCGGTCCCGCATCCGCTCAAGGGGATCGCAAGAACGATCAGGGCCACGCCGAGACCCACCCGACGTCCGAACCGTCCGAGATTCGAACGGGAAAATAATTTGCATAGTTCGAGCGTCATACCCGATGCCGACATGGATTTACGACCTGACGTCTGTGATGCGGTGCCTGCTGCGCACTTCAGCGTGACCGTGGACGCCATGATTGTCCTGTCTGTGGCGCCACACCCTGCAACCGGCAACCTGTGTAGCTGAAAAATGTCCGCTAACCAACCGGGTACGCAGGCATTTCGCCCGGATTAAGGCGGCCGGAACGGAGTCCGGCGAGCCGGTTTACCGGGTCAAAACGAGCCCGCGACGGAGCTTGCCGGAACCGTTCGGCAGGAATTCTCTCGATCAGGCGCGGAAGCCAAGGCTCGGACAAGCCGGCGCAGGCGGCACAGGCGGTGGTCAGGACACGTCGGGGCTGTAGGCCGGGGCGATCATGCCGCCCACCATGCCTTTTCCGGCCTCGGCACGCGTGCGCGAAGCGCGCACCGTCTCGGACTCGATCACGCGCCAGGCGCTGCGATCGCCCATCAGGGCCGTCAGCACCGCGTGGTTGAGCTTGTGACCACCGCGCACCGACCGAAATGCACCCAGCAGAGGCAGACCCGCAAGCGCGAGATCGCCGACCACGTCGAGAACCTTGTGGCGCGCACACTCATCGGTGTAGCGCAGCCCTTCGGTGTTGAGCAGGCGGGTTTCGTCGAACACGACAGAATTTTCGAACGACGCACCGAGCGCGAAGCCGGCGCTCCACAGCCGCGCGACATCGTTCATGCAGCCGAAGGTGCGGGCACGGGAGATTTCGCGGCGGAAGCTTTCGGGGCTGAGATCGAGCGTAAAGCTCTGACGACCGATCACCGGATTGGTGAAGTCGATTTCAACGTCAACGCGGAACCCGGCCGCGTAAGGCCGCAACTCGCCGTAGGAATCGCCGATCGCGACCTGCACCGGCTTCAATACCTGGATGAAGCGGCGCCGCGCCGGTTGAGTCACGGTGCCGGCCTGCTCGATCGCGGCGACAAAAGCGGCGGCGCTGCCATCCATGATCGGAACTTCCGGACCGTCGACCTCGATCACGGCGTTGTCGATGCCCATGCCGCGCAAGGCCGCGAGCACATGCTCGGCGGTGGAAACGATCGGACCGTCGCGGTCGCCCAACACGGTCGCAAATTCGGTGGAGATCACGGCTTCGGCGGTGGCCTGAACTTCCCGGTCGCAGCCATCGGAGCCGGCGCGGACAAAAATAAGACCCGCATCCACAGGTGCAGGTCCGAGTGTCAAATTGACCGGCAATCCGGAATGAATTCCTACGCCCGTCACGGTGGCTCGCGACCGAAGCGTTGCTTGCCGGCTCAATTTCATTCGAAGACTGCCCACTACAGACTTTACCTGAAGACTGCAGCGACCCGATTGCGCGAGCCGATTCGCCTCAAGTATCCCCAAGTCACGGGGACCATAGTCACTGCCCCAAACAGCGCCAACTCACGCTTTTTTACCGATTGTTACCCAACCTCTGCCGCATTCAGGCCCAAGCTTGACCAAATTCCGACACTGCCAAGCGACGGTCCCGGACCTCGCAGCCCACCACGAAATCCATAATTTATGATTTAGCACCAACGGCTTGACGGAACCCTCGGATTCCGCTGCCCGCCGAAATGACAAGGTCCCGGCTGCCACAGCCGGGACCTTTTCTGTGATCTGAATTGTAACAATTTTCAGTTGGCCTGGCGGCGCAGGAAGGCCGGGATATCAAGATGGTCGTCCCCCTGTGGCGTCGGTGCAACAGGCGCTGGCCGACCATGAGCGTCCAATCCCTTGGGCGGCGGCCGGCGGGCATATTCGGATACCGGCTCGTTGACGGCGATTTGCTGTGCGACCGTGCGCTGGCCCTTTCGCTCCGGTAGCGACGGCATCGGTGGCATGGCCGGCCCCGTGGCGCGCGCGGCGATCGGCGGCTCGGTCTCTTCGTCGCGGCGGCCGAGGCCGACATTGGCGAGGCGCTGCAGCAGCGACAGGCGGGTCTTTTGCGGATGCTCGCCTTCGGCCTCGCCGCGGGCCTGGCGAATTTCGTTCTGCGCCGGCATCGGCAAATCCTCGAATTTCGGCATCCTTGGCGCGCGAAGCGGTGCGCGTTCGGCCGCCTGCGGAATGAACGTGTCCGGCGTCGCGGGCTCCGGCGTCTCGACGCGCGTGACGTCATGATCCGGGAATAGCGACGGCTTCTGGGCGATCGGACGAACCGTGACATCACCATAGGACGCCGCGGCGGCAGCCTGCTGCTTGGCTTCCGGCGCGACCGCAGCGGCGATTGCCGCGAGCGCGGCGCGTTCGAGGCTGCCGGAGGCACGCGGCGGCGCGGCGGCGGGCTGCGCCGGGGTCGAGGCTTCGAACTTCTGGGCGCGTTCGGCCATGCGCTGGTTATCGGCGCGCAGCCGAGCGGTGAGGTCGGCCAGCCGGGAGTCCGGCATCGAGTTCGGCGCCCCTGCATTGGTCGCGGGCGCGGACGGCGCCGATGCGTTGCGCGAGATCAGCGCCTGCTCGATGCCGGTGGCAACGACCGACACGCGGATCACGCCGTCGAGGCTCTCGTCGAAGGTGGCGCCGACGATGATATTGGCGTCCTGGTCGACTTCCTCGCGAATCCGGGTCGCGGCTTCGTCGACCTCGAACAGTGTCAGGTCCTTGCCGCCGGTGATCGAGATCAGCAGGCCGCGGGCGCCCTTCATCGAGGAATCGTCGATCAGCGGATTGGCGATCGCGGCCTCCGCCGCGGTCAGTGCGCGCTTCTCGCCGGTGGCCTCGCCGGTACCCATCATCGCCTTGCCCATTTCACGCATCACGGCGCGAACGTCGGCGAAATCGAGATTGATCAGGCCTTCCTTGACCATCAGGTCGGTGATGCAGGCGACGCCGGAATACAGCACCTGGTCGGCCATCGCGAACGCGTCGGCGAAGGTGGTCTTTTCGTTGGCGACCCGGAACAGGTTCTGGTTCGGAATGATCAGCAGCGTATCGACCACCTTGTGCAGTTCGGCGATGCCGGACTCGGCAGTGCGCATGCGGCGCTGGCCTTCGAAGTGGAACGGCTTGGTGACGACGCCGACGGTGAGGATGCCCATGTCGCGCGCGGTCTTGGCGATCACCGGTGCAGCGCCGGTGCCGGTGCCGCCGCCCATGCCGGCGGTGACGAACACCATGTTGGCGCCGGAGAGATGATCGCGGATTTCGTCGATCACCTCCTGCGCCGCGGCGGCGCCGACGTCCGGCTGCGAACCGGCGCCGAGGCCCTGCGTCACCTGGGTGCCCATCTGCACGATGCGCTCCGCCTTGGACATCGTCAGCGCCTGCGCATCGGTATTGGCGACGACGAAATCGACCCCCTGCAATCCGGCGGTAATCATGTTATTGACGGCGTTGCCGCCGGCGCCACCTACGCCGAATACGGTGATGCGCGGCTTCAGCTCGCGAATGTCAGGAACGTTGAGATTGATGGTCATGGCTGCCTCTCGATTACGCGCGCGTTGGTTCGCCCCGGCCGACGGCCGCGGGAGTTGGTGGAAGTCGAACGGGCCGGAAAAGATTCATCAGAAGCCCTCGCGAAGCCATCGTCCGACCTTTCCGAAATAGCCGTCAGTCCCTGTCCTGAGCTGCCGCGTATGCCGCGGTTCGACATGTTCAAGATGAGCGTATTGGGGGTAGACAAGCAGGCCGGTCGGAGCGGCGAACGACGCGCTCTTCGCCTCGCTGGGAAGCCGGCCAAAGCCGAGCGGACGGCCGATCCGCACCGGACGGCCGAGAATTCGGGTTGCAATTTCGGCAAAACCGGTGAGTTGGGAGGCGCCTCCGCTCAGCACAATTCGCGCCCTCGGCTCTGCCGCAAAGGGGGAATCCGCCAGGCGGTCCCTGACCATCTCAAAGATCTCCTCGGCGCGGTGACGGACGATGTTGGCAATCGTTGCACGCGACACAATCTGCGGCGCATCGCGCTCGTTGTCGCCGGCCGCCGGAACGGACATCAGCTCACGCGCGTCCGACCCGCCGGTCAGCACGGTGCCATATAACGTCTTGATTCGCTCGGCATCCGCAATGCAGGCGCCGAGGCCGCGGGCCAGATCCATGGTGATGTGTTGCCCGCCGACCGCAAATCCGCTGGCATGGACGAAGCGACCCCCGGAATAGGTCGCGATCGTGGTGGTGCCGGCGCCCATGTCAAGCACGGCGGCGCCGAGATCGGCTTCGTCGTCGGTCAGCACGGACCGGCCCGCCACATAGGGACTTGCCGCCATGGCCTCGACATTGAGATGGCAGCGCTCGACCACCAGCATCAGGTTCTTGGCGACCGTCGCATCGACCGTCACGACGTTCATGTCGACGCCAAATTGCCGCGCCACCATGCCCCGCGGATCGCGAATGCCCTTGACGCCGTCGAGCGAATAGCCGATCGGCAGCGCATGCAGCACGGTGCGGCCCTCGCCGGTGGCATGGCGCATGCCGGCGGAGGTGACCCGGGTCACGTCGGCGGCGGTGACCGCGCCGCCCTTGATATCCGCCGCGGCCTCGACCAGTTGGCCCTGCAGCCGGCCCGCCGCAACCGACAGCAGAACCGACTCAACCCGGACCTTGGCCATCCGCTCGGCCAGCGCCACCGCGTGACGGACCGCCTGTTCGCATTCGGCGAGATCCATCACCGCGCCGGCCTTGACGCCACGCGACTGGATCTGGCTGTAGCCGATCAACTCGACGGCATGGCTTCGGCCGCGCAGGGCCTCGCTCGGCGGGCATGGCTTCAACCGCGCGATCAGGCAGGCAATCTTGCTGGTGCCAATATCGAGCGAGGCCACCAGCGCGGTGCGCTTCTGCGGCATCGGGCGCGTCTTCGGCGTCTGATTGCGGTCAAGGCCGGTCATGCGTCGCCGGCCTTCTTCTTCGGTTTCTTGTCCTTGAACAAATCTTCGCGGGCCTTGGCCGCGTCATCGGACAATTGCACGATCAGCCGATCCGGCAGGCGCATGTCGATGGCGACGATGTCGCGGGAGAACAGGTGGTCCTCCCGGTCGTAGGTACTTAGCCGTGCCAGCGCCTTGCCGACGTCGGTTTCCGGCAGCCGGACATCAAGCCCGTCCTTGAGCCGCAGATTCCAGCGCCGCTGACCGACAAAAATCGCCGCCTTGGTCACCGAGCGGACCTTCGGATAGCGGTCGAGCAGCGTCAGGAAATCCCGGGCGCGGGTTTCGGCGCCCTTGCCGACCACCAGCGGCAGCGTGATGAAGCGGCGGGTGACATAGGGCTCGAGCACCGCGCCGTCATCGGCGATCACGGACAGCCGGCCGTCCTGCTGCCATAGCGCGAAGGCGGAGCGTTCCACGATATCGATCTGGAGCCGGCCCGGATAGAGTTTCAGCACCGTCGCATCGGCAATCCAGGGATTGCCTTTCAGCTTGTCGCGGACTGCTTCGGCGTCAAGGAACAACAGTGAGGAACGGCCGTTGACGCCGCCAATCGCGAGCACCTCATCCTGAGACAGCTGCTTGCGACCGTTGATCGCAACCGAGGAGATCCGGAACCCGGCGGAATTGGCCAGCGCGTTACGGGCGTCGCTTGCAGCCGTGGTCAGTTCCTCGACGTGGCCGCCCCTGACGATGCCGAGTCCGGCGCTGCCAAGCAGGATCAGCACGGTCGCGGCGACGCCGGCGCGGTTCGGAAGGTAGCGCTGCAGCAATGCGATCAGGCGGTGCGGATCGGGTTCGCGTTCGCGGCACGGCCTCGCCGGCGCACGATGCGACCCCAGCCGCTCGCGCAACAGCACGAACGCGCCAATGGCCGCCGCTTTCAGGTTAGCTTGGGGCCTCAGCGATCGCAGCGATCGAGCGAGGCGTCCTCCACCATCCATTGCACGAGCTCGTCAAATGTTGCCCGCAAACGCTTGCGAGTTCTGGCACAAATGACATCTCGGTCATGCCGGGTCGGGTCTCGGCCTCCAGGCAGAAGAGGCCCCTGTTCCCTCGATGCGGTCGTCGAAGCGGAAATCCGCACGGCTCACGCCCCGGCAGCCAAGCGCCACAGGCGCCGCCAGCGTTAACCTTCGGACTTACTGGTAAACAAAGGGTAAATCCAATGCCCGCAGAGCGCGTTTTGATGCGCCGGCTGAGTACTTTGCCGCGAAATTCGTAAAACTTTGTCAAACGGCGCCGCCCGGCCGGGTCCGCCCGGCTCGGCGGGGAACCCTCGCGGGTGATTTATATTTTGCTCTACGTCTGCATGCGCTGCGCCGCCAAAGCGATCTGGCCGCGCAGGAAATCGGCGAATTCGATTCCGACGGCCTTGAGGGCTTTTGGATAGAGCGAAGCCCTGGTCAGGCCGGGCAAGGTATTGGTCTCGAGATAGATCAGCCCGTTCCCGGACACGATGAAGTCGGAACGGGAATAGCCGCGGCACGACAAAGCGCGGTGTACCTTCAGCGTCTGCTCCATGATCTGCGCGCTGATCTCGGGTGCAAAGCGCCCGGGGCAGATTTCCTGGGTGGTCTTGGCCAGGTATTTGGCGGTGTAGTCGAATCCGCCGTCCGCCGGGACGATCTCGATCGGCGGCAACGCCGTCAGCGAGCCGTCCGGCTGTTCCAGCACGCCGCAGGTCGCTTCCACGCCGGTGACGAACGGTTCGATCAAATATTCCTCGGACCTCGCCGCGGTGCGGACGGCGACAAGGTCCTGCTTGGCATTGACAAAAATCAGGCCGTAGCTCGATCCATCGCGGGAAGGTTTTGCGATCAGCCGGCCGTATTCGGCGAGCGCCCGCTCCGCATCCGCCAGCGCCACGCCGGCCGGGGCGCGCGCACCGGCAATGACGGCGAATCGCTTGGCGGCGACCTTGTCGAAGGCAAGATACGAGGAAGCCGAGCCGGAACCGGTGAACGGAATCCCGCGCGTTTCGCACATCGCTTGGAGTTCGCCATTTTCCGCCATGCCGCCGTGCAGCCCGAGCACCAGCAGGCGGTTGTCGGCGCTGGCCTGATCGAGCGCCCGTTCGATGCCGGAGATGCCGACATCGTGGGGCCGGAACGGCTCCTCAAACGGCCGCGCATGATTGAGCAGCGCCGCCGATTTGACGTCATGCACGGTGTCATCAATGTCCCAGAACCACAGCTCGGCGTCGGGCAGCGCCGCGTGCAGCGCCTGGGCACTGGCCACCGACACCAGACGCTCCTTGTTGGTGCCGCCGAAGACGATGGTAATCCGCATCAGCCCTGCTCGATTCCGATCCGCTTGATTTCCCATTGTAGCTCAATTCCAGATTTTGCCTTCACTCGCGCGCGAACAGTTTCGCCAAGGCATTCAATATCATGCCCGGTCGCGTTACCGGTATTGATCAGGAAGTTGCAGTGCATTTCCGACACCTGCGCGCCGCCGACACGCAAGCCCCGGCAGCCGGCGGCGTCGATCAGCTTCCAGGCGCTGTGGCCCGGCGGATTCTTGAAGGTCGAGCCGCCGGTTTTTTCCCGGATCGGCTGCGCGGTTTCGCGGTGATTTTGCACCTCGTTCATCCGCGCCCGGATCACCTCCGGCGCCGCGTTGGCGCCGCGAAAGCGCGCCGATGTGAAAACGATCGCGGGATCGACGCCGCTGTTGCGGTAGACAAATTTCATGTCCGCGTTGGTGAACACCTGCCTGCTGCCGTCGCGGCCGATGCCGGCCGCCTCGATCAGCACGTCCCGGGTCTCGACGCCGTTGGCCCCGGCGTTCATGCGCAGCGCGCCGCCGATCGTGCCGGGGATGCCGAACAGGAACTCGAGTCCGCCGAGATGGGCCGACGCCGCCGTCTCGGCGACGCGCTTGTCGAGCGCGGCCGCGCCGGCACCGACGATATCGCCGTCCACGCGGGTCTCGCCGAACGCCCGTGGCGACAACCGGATCACCACGCCCGGCATGCCGCCGTCGCGCACGATCAGATTGGAGCCGACGCCGACGACATAGACCGGCAACGGCTGCGGCAGATGCGCGAGGAAATAAGCCAGATCGTCGGCATCCGACGGCGTGAACAGCATTTGCGCCGGGCCGCCGGCCCGAAACCAGGTCAACTCGGCCAGCGACTGGTTCGCCAGCAATCGCCCGCGCAGCGCCGGCATCGCAGCTTTGAGCTCGGGCGTGAGGTCGGGAAAGGTCATGATCGACTGCGACCGCCCTGCTTGCTCTCTCCGTTCCCTCCCCCCTTGTGGGGGAGGGTCAGGGTGGGGGGTACCGCGGACTTCGGCGTTTGCGGCTTACCCCCCTCCCTAACCCTCCCCCGCAAGGGGGGAGGGAATGAAGAGCACCGGGACAAGCCCGGCCATGACGAAGCCACATCCATCGCCGTGTTCATCCCAGCGCCTTCAGTTCGTCCGGCAGGGCGTAGGCCCATTGCGTGATGCTGCCGGCACCGAGGCAGACGACCAGATCGCCGCGACCGGCGAGGCCGCGGATCACGCGGGCGAGGTCGGTGGAGTTCTGCAGCGGGATCACCTCGCGGTGGCCATGGGCGCGCAAGCCCAGCACAAAGTGGTCGCGGTCGATGCCCGGAATCGCTGGCTCGCCCGCCGGGTAGACTTCGGCGACGACGACCGCATCGGCGTCGTTGAAGCAGGTGCAGAACTCCTCGAACAGCGACTGCAGCCGGGTGAACCGGTGCGGCTGCACTACGGCAATGATCTTGCCATTGGTGGATTCCCGCGCCGCCCTCAGTACCGCGGCGATCTCGACGGGGTGATGACCATAGTCGTCGATGACGGTGACGCCGCCCCATTCGCCGGTTCGGGTGAAGCGCCGCTTGACGCCGCCAAAACCCGCAAGCGCCGTTCGGATCGCATCGTCCGGAAGTCCGAGCTCATGGGCGACCGCAATCGCCGCGGTGGCGTTGAGTGCGTTGTGCCGCCCCGGCATCGGCAACCTTATATCGGCGATCTCGTGTGTGGCATCGGTCTTGCGATCGCGAAACGCGACCGTGAAGCTGGAACCGCCGCCGCTTGGGCTAAGGTCGATCAGCCGCGCGTCGGCCTGCGGATTTTCGCCATAGGTGACGATACGGCGGTCCTCGATCTTGCCGACGATACTCTGCACCACGGCATGGTCGATGCACATCACCGCAAAGCCGTAGAAGGGTACGTTCTCGACGAAACTGCGGAACGCGTCCTGCACCGCCTCGAAGGTCTTGAAGTGATCGAGGTGTTCGGGGTCGACATTGGTGACGATGGCGACGTCGGCCGGGAGCTTCAGGAACGTACCGTCGCTCTCGTCGGCCTCCACCACCATCCATTCGCCGGCGCCGAGCCGCGCATTGGTACCGTAGGCATTGATGATGCCGCCATTGATCACGGTCGGATCGAGATCGCCGGCATCGAGCAGCGCGGCGAGCATCGAGGTGGTGGTGGTCTTGCCATGGGTGCCGGCGATGGCGACGCAGCTTTTCAGCCGCATCAGTTCGGCCAGCATCTCGGCGCGGCGCACCACCGGAATGCGCTGGGCGCGCGCCGCCATCAGCTCGGGATTGTCTCGCCTGATCGCGGTCGACACCACGACCACGTCGGCCCCGGCGACGTTCCCGGCCTGATGGCCGACCGAGACCTTGATGCCCTTGTCGCGCAGCCGCGTCACGTTGCCGCTCTCGGAGGCATCCGAGCCCTGCACGGTGTAGCCGAGATTGCACAACACCTCGGCAATGCCGCTCATGCCGATGCCGCCGATGCCGACAAAGTGAATGGGCCCGATCTCGCGCGGCAGTCTCATGGTCGGTTCCTTGCCGTCATCGTCCGCGAAGGCGGACGATCCAGTAATCGCGGACCTCAAGATCCAAATCAGTTGCGTGGGTACTGGATGCCCCGCTTTCGCGGGGCATGACAAGGGTTTTACGTCAGATTCCCGCGACTTTCGCCACCAGATCGGCCAGCCGTTCGGCGGCATCCAGCCGGCCGACACTGCGAGCGGCGGCGGCCATCGCGCTCAGCCGTGCCGGCTCGGCGGCCACAGCGGAAATCTCCGCAGCCAGCCGGTCGGGCGTGAAATCCGCCTGTGGAATCCGAAGCGCGCCATTTGCCTGCGCCAGCACGCCGGCGTTGGCGAATTGATCCTGATCGATCGAACCGGGCAGCGGCACCAGGATCGACGGCCGGCCGATGGCGCCAAGTTCGGCCACCGTTCCGGCACCGGAGCGCGAGACCACCAGATGGCTCGATGCCAGCCGCGCCGGCAGGTCGGTGAAGAACGGTGCCAATTCGGCGTTGATCTTGAGCCGGTCATAGACCGCGCGTACCCGTGCCATGTCTTCCTCGCGGACCTGCTGGGTGAGGATCAGCCGGCTCCACAGCGCCGGTTCCAGCCGTTCGATCGCGCCCGGCACGATATCGGCCATCACCCGCGCACCCTGGCTGCCACCGACCACCAGCAGACGAAGCGAACCGGCCGGCTCGGGCGGCACGAACTTGACGGCGGCTGCCGCCACGATGGCGGGGCGCATCGGCGTGCCGACCGTGGTGGTTTTCGCCGCGAGCGCCGGATCGCGATCGAGCACGCCCGGCAGCGAGGTGGCGATCGCGCTGACGCCACGCGACAGCAAGCGGTTGGCGCGGCCGAGCACCGCGTTGGCCTCATGAACGAGGGTCGGCACGCCGAACAGCCGCGCGGCCAAAAGCGGCGGCACGGTCGGATAGCCGCCGAAACCGACCACCGCCGCGGGCTGCAACCGGCGCATCAGGTTGAGCGCGACCACACCGCCTGCAGCCAGCATCACGCCGGTATAAGCCAGCGACCATGGCGTTCGGCCGCGCACGGTTTCGCTCGGCACCACGTCGATGGTGTCCCTGGAGAACAGCCCGCTATAGCGCAGCGCGCGCGCATCGGTGACGAGGCGCACGCGGAAGCCCCGCCGGATCAGTTGGACGCCAAGCGATTCCGCCGGAAACAGGTGGCCGCCGGTACCGCCGGCCGCCAGCAGAATGAGAGGGGCAGTAGTCATTGGCTTCAAATAGCCGACTACGCGGCGTTCGTCATCAGACGTAGCCGCGCGCGGTGGTGGCGGCCGCGATCGACTCGACCTCGGTGCTGGGCCGCTGCCGTGTCAGCGCCAGCATCATGCCGACGCCGTAGGCCAGCGAGACCATCGAGGAACCGCCATAGGAGATGAATGGCAGCGTCATGCCCTTGGCGGGAATGAGCTGCAGGTTGACCGACATGTTGATGGCGGCCTGCACGCCGAACAGGACCGCGAGGCCCGAGGCGGCAAACCGCGCGAATATGTCCTCGGTCGCATAGGCGCGCGACAGAGCGCGCACCACGATGAACGCGAACAGCATCAGCAGCACCAGGCAAAGCACGATTCCGAATTCCTCGGCCGCGACCGCGAACACGAAATCGGTATGGCTGTCGGGCAGGCTGCGCTTGGCGATGCCCTCGCCCGGCCCGAGCCCGAACCAACCGCCGTTGTAGAATGCCTCCATCGCGGTATCGACCTGGAAGGTGTCGCCGGAAGCCGGATTCATGAAGCGCGTGATGCGGCCGGCGACATGCGGCACCAGCAGATAGGCTCCGAACAGCCCGGCGCTCGCCGCCCCTGCAAGCCCCAGCACCCAGATCATCCGCATGCCCGCAATGAAGAACAGCGCGCCCCATACCATCAGGATCAGCATGGTCTGGCCGAAATCGGGCTCCATCACCAACAGCGACACCAGCAGGAGCAGCAGCAGCAGCGCCATCGACGTCGCCGGCATTTCCGGCCGCTTCGCCGATTCCGCAAACAGCCACGCCGCGATCACCACAAAGGCCGGCTTGGCGGATTCGGACGCCTGGATGTTGACGCCGATCAAGGTGATCCAGCGCCGCGAGCCCTTGACCTCGGGACCGACCAGCAGCGTCGCCACGATCAGCGCGATGCTGAGCGCGAACACGATCAGCGCGGTGCGGCGGATCTGCCGCGGCGACAGGAACGACACCGCGATCATCACGATGAAGGACGGCAGCAGAAACAGGACGTGGCGGTTGAAGAAGTGGAACGGATCGAGGCCGATCCGGGTCGCCACCGGCGGGCTCG
>JBDTKD010000070.1:0-7261 GCA_039935515.1 Bradyrhizobium sp. | reverse complement strand
ATCTGCGGCCGCCCGCACGCCGCCGCGAGCGCGTCGACGAATTGCTGCGCCTGGTCGGGCTTGAGCCACGCTTCGCCCGTCGCTATCCCCACGAATTTTCCGGCGGCCAGCGCCAGCGCATCGCCATTGCCCGGGCGCTCGCGGTCGAGCCGAAGCTCGTCATCTGCGACGAGCCGGTATCGGCGCTCGACGTCTCGATCCGCTCGCAGATCCTGAACCTGCTGTGCGATCTGCAGGACCGGCTCGGCGTTGCCTACATCTTTGTCTCGCATGATCTTGCCGTCGTAAAGCACATCGCCGCTGATGTAGCCGTGATGAATCTCGGCGGCATCGTCGAGGCCGCGCCAACGCGGGCGCTGTTTGCCGCGCCGCGTCACCCTTACAGCCGCGCGCTGCTGGCGGCGATTCCGGTTCCGAAGCCGCGGGCCAGGCGCGCCCACGCCCTACTGCAGGGCGAGGTGCCGAGCGCGCTCGATCCGCCGCCGGGGTGCCGTTTTCATACCCGCTGCCCCTATGTGATCGAACGTTGCCGCGTCGAAGCCCCGCAACTGCGCGCCGACGGCACCGGACACGCCACCGCGTGTCACCGTACGGCCGAGCTTCCGCCGCCGGACGCCATCGCCGCTGCGGGCGGCGACGGCTTTTCGCCGACGCTGGAACGGTTGGTCGCGGCTTTCAGAAGCGTCCGGGAAGGTCCTGACGGATTCGGGGTTGATAGAGTCGTTCCCGAGCCACGCGCTTGAACACGGAGAATGGTACCATGAAATGGTTGCGCTTGGCGGTCGTCGCGGCGGCGGCATGGCTGTGGTTCGGAGCCGGCGTTCAGGCCCAGGCCACGCTGCGGATCGGGCTCGCCGAAGATCCGGACATTCTCGATCCGACGCTCGGCCGCACCTATGTCGGCCGCATCGTGTTCGCGGCATTTTGCGACAAGCTGTTCGACATCGACGAGAAGCTCAACATCGTGCCGCAGCTTGCGCTGTCGCACGAGACCTCGGCCGACGGCAAGCAAGTCACCATCAAGCTGCGGCCGGGCGTCAAGTTCCAGGATGGTGAGCCGTTCGACGCCGAGGCGGCCAAATTCTCGCTGGAGCGGCACCTGACCATGCCGGGATCGTTCCGCAGACCCGAACTGACCGCGCTCGATCATGTCGACATCGTCGATCCCCTGACCATCAAGCTCGTGCTGAAGGCGCCCTATTCGCCGCTGATCGCGCAACTCACCGACCGCGCCGGCATGATGGTCTCGCCCAAGGCGGCGAAGGCGGAAGGCGACAAGTTCGGACTGCATCCGGTTTGTGCCGGTCCCTACAAATTCGTCGAACGCGTGCAGCAGGATCGGATCGTGTTCGAGAAATTCGCCGACTACTGGAACAAGGACAACATCCATATCGACCGCATCGTGTACCTGCCGCTGGTGGACGCCACGGTGCGCCTCGCCAATCTCAAATCCGGCGGCCTCGACCTGATCGAGCGGCTGCTGGCGACCGACATCAAGCAGGTCGAGGCCGACCCGAAGCTCAAATTGTCGAGCGCGATCGAACTCGGCTACCAGGGCGTGACGCTCAATATCGGCAAGGACAAGACCAAGGGACCGCTCAGCCAGTCCGCCAAGGTGCGGCAGGCGCTCGACCTGTCGATCGATCGCGAGGCCATCAACCAGGTGGTGTTCAACGGCCAGTTCAAACCCGGGAACCAGTGGGTCAATCCCGAACATCCCTATTATCAGCAGGCTTTCCCGGTGCGCGCGCGCGACGTCGCCCAGGCCAAGGCGCTGCTGAAGGAGGCCGGCGTCACCCCGCCGGTGAGCGTCGATTTCATGGTGCCGAAAGGCGACGAGACCGAGGCGGTGGCGCAGGTGATGCAGTCGATGGCGGCGGAAGCCGGTTTCGACCTGAAGATCAGGGTGACCGAGTTCGCGACCTCGCTGAAACAAGCCGAAGCCGGAGAATATCAGGCCTTTATGCTGGCGTGGAGCGGCCGGATCGATCCGGACGGCAATTCCTACATCTTCCTGAAAACCGGCGCACCGCAGAACTACAGCGCCTGGTCAAACGCCGAGGCCGACAAGACGCTGGACGCGGCCCGTCTCGTCACCGACCAGGCACAGCGAAAGGCGCTCTATGAAAAGCTGACCGGGATCGTGCAGGATCAAGAGCCGATCCTCTATTTGTATCACCGCAGGATACTGATCGCCCACACCACACGACTCGAGGGCTACAAGCAAATGCCGGATGGCCTCGTGCGCGTGACTGGACTGACGCTGAAATGAGAACGGTTGCCACGAGCCTTACTGCTCCCTCCCCCACAAGGGGGGAGGGAACGCGCCATGACGAGCACTTCGAGCTGCGTGCGCCATGTTGAACTTCCTCGCCAGGCGCCTCGCCCAGCTCGTTCCGACACTGTTCTTCGTGTCGATCCTGATCTTTTCGCTGCAGCATTTGCTGCCCGGAGATCCGGCATTGGTGATGGCCGGCGAGGAACGCGATCCCGATGTCATCGCGCAGATCCGCCAGCAATACCGGCTCGATCGGCCGATTCCGGTGCAATATGTCTACTGGGTGAAGGGCGTGCTGTCCGGCGATCTCGGCGAGTCGCTGCGTATCAAGGTGCCGGTGCGCGAACTGATCGCGCAGAAGCTGCCGGTGACCCTGCAATTGGCATCGATGGCGATCGTGATCGCGTTTCTGATCGGCATTCCCGCCGGCCTCGTCTCGGCGGTGAAGAAGGGCACGGCGTGGGATTACGGCGCCAACCTGTTCGCGTTGTGGGGCATCTCGACGCCGAACTTCTGGCTCGGGATCATGCTGATCTTTGTGTTCTCGATCGAACTCGGCTGGCTGCCGGCGTCGGGCTACGTGCCGCTGTCCGAAAACTGGCGCGCCAGCCTCGCCTCGACGATCATGCCGGCCTTCGTGCTGGGCAATGCGATTGCGGCGACCCTGATGCGGCATACCCGCGGCGCCATGCTGCAAGTGCTCGAAAGCGACTATGTGCGTACCGCCCGTGCCAAGGGTCTTTCGGAGCGCACGGTCATCTTCAAGCACGCCCTGCGCAACGCGCTGACGCCGGTCATTACCCTCGGTGCGCTCGAACTCGGCACACTGCTGTCGGGGGCGGTGCTGACCGAGCAGATCTTCTCGATTCCCGGCTTCGGCAAGCTGATCGTCGATGCGGTGTTCAACCGCGACTATGCCGTCGTTCAAGGCGTGGTGCTGGTCACGGCGACAATTTATATCGCGCTGAACCTGATCGCCGATATCGCCTATATCCTGGTCAATCCGCGGCTGAGGGCATAGCGCATGACCGACACCGCGCTCGGCACATTATCCGTTGCCGTTCCGGACCGACTGGAGAGCCCGGCGCGCCGCGCGCTGCGCCGCCTGGTCCGGCGCAAGGGCGCGGTGGTCGGGATCGCCGTGATCGCGACCTTCATCCTGCTCGCGCTGTTCGCACCGGTGATCGCGCCCTATGACCCGATCGCGACCAGCTGGACGCTGGTGCGCAAGCCGCCCTCGGCGCTGCACTGGTTCGGCACCGACGAACTCGGCCGCGATGTCCTCAGCCGCGTGATCTACGGCGCGCGCGCGTCGCTGCTGGCCGGCGCGATCTCGGTTGGGATCGCACTTTGCATCGGCGTGCCATTCGGCTTGCTGTCGGGCTATCGCGGCGGAGTGATCGACGCCCTGATCAGCCGGATCACCGACGCCATGCTGGCCTGTCCGTTCCTGATCCTCGCCATCGCGCTGGCGGCGTTCCTCGGTCCCAGCCTCGGCAACGCCATGATCGCGATCGGCATCACCACAACCCCGATCTTCATCCGGCTGACCCGCGGCCAGACCATGAACGTCAAGGTGGAGGACTATGTCGAGGCCGCACGCGCCATGGGCAACCCGCGCTGGCGGATCGCGCTGTTCCATATCCTGCCGAACATCATGCCGGCCTTGCTGGTTCAGGCCACGCTTTCGATCGCGGCGGCGATCATCGCCGAAGCGGCGCTGTCGTTTCTCGGGCTCGGCCAGCAGCCGCCGACGCCGTCCTGGGGCAGCATGCTGAACTCAGCGCAGCGCTTCCTGACCACCGCGCCGTGGATGGCGCTGTGGCCGGGGCTCGGCATCTTTCTGGTGGTACTGTCGTTCAACCTGGTCGGCGACGGCCTGCGCGACGCGCTCGACCCGCGCGAACGGTAGACTTCCGTGGGCCTCGTGGTTCGAGACGCGCGGCGAAGCCGCGCTCCTCACCATGAGGGTTGAAGACCTCATCCTGAGGAGGCGCGCAGCGCCGTCTCGAAGGATGAAGCCACGCTACCGTGGCCTCACGGCGAGGAACGCGGGCTCAGATCACTATTTCCCGTCTTACGCGGCGGCAGTCCATCTCGTATTCGAGGTCGACCACCGGCGGGCGGGCGAAATGCCAGGTCAGGCCGGAACGCGCCGCACCGCGGCGGACGATTTCATCGGCCGCAACGGGGTGGAAGTCATGCACGGTGTAGGCCTGCACCGCTGTGGTGTCGTTCCATCCGAACCCGAACTCGCCGAGGCGGGTTTGCATTTCGCCGACCGTGAAGCGAACCTTTTCCATCAGTCCCTGCGGGCTGAGGTCGCGGTAGCGCACGATCCGCTCGGGATAGCTGCCGCCGCCACCCCGCGCTTCGGCGCCGCCGGCGATCACGAATGACGGCGTCGTGGTGTTGCCCGGCCGCGGGAAGCAGAACGCATAAAATGACGGCTCGGCCGGCGGATCGATCTCCGGGCAGACATTGCTGCGCGCCACCGGATTGCTGATGCCGTCGAACACCTCCCATTGCGCCAGCGTCTTGACGTAGTGCTCGTTGAATATTCGAAAGCCGTGCTCGGTAAAGGCCGCCGGCGAGCGCAATTCGCAGGCGCAAAACGAAGTCAGCGGCCGCCCCGCCGCCTCGATATAGTTCGCGGCGCGCGCAAAGCCCTCGGCCAGCGGCAGCAGCCGGTCGAAGCGCACCCGCTCGATCTCAAATCCCGGATCGGCCGCCGCCCCGCTCGAATATTGAAACACCGCCGGAATGAACCGGTAATTGCCGGCCGGGAAATCCCGCGTCATGACTGACTTCCTATTCCAGTTGCATGCGGACGCCCTTGGCGCCGTTGAGCAGCCGCTTGAGATGGAAACCGGCAAGCGCATCGTCGGCATGCAGCCCGACAAGCGCAGCAAAGGCCGGCATCGCCGCGGTATCTCCGGCCTCCAGCTTGGCGAAGGCTTCGGCATATTGCGCCGCCGCCGGCGCCGCGAATGCCGATGCCGGCAGCGGCTCGTAGGCGCGGAGCGGTTCGCTGCGCCCGCGCAGCATCAGATCGCCGACCGGCCGTCCCTGGAAACTGCGGTCCGCCTCCGCCACCGCGGCGCTGACGCAGATGCGGGTACCGAGATACTTGTTGGCGGCCTCCAGCCGCGCCGCCGTATTGATGGTGTCGCCATACGCGGTGTAGTCGAAGAAACGGCTGCCGCCGAAATTGCCGACCAGCGCCGGGCCGGCGTGGACACCGATGCGGGTGGCGCCGAAATTCACACCTCTGGACTTCCAGCGCTCGCGAAAGCCTTCGGCCCAGATATCGAGATCGTGCGCGCAGGCGATGGCGCGTGCCGCATAATCCGGCTGGTCTCCGGGCGCGTTGAACAGGATCTGGATGGCATCGCCGATGATCTTCGCAACCGTCCCCTCCTGCGCGAACACCACGTCGGTCATGCCGCCCACATACTCGTTGAGCAGCGCCCCCAGAATTTCCGGCGGTGCTGACTCGACCAGCGAGGTGAAGCCGGTGATGTCGGTGAAGATGGTCGCAACCTCGCGCCAATGCACGGTCATGCCGTCGGCTTCGCCGGCGCAAGCCAGCCGGCTGGCGATCTGCGGCGAGAAATACCGCGACAGCGAGGCGTGGGCGCGCTCGGCCTCGGCCTGGCGACGGCGCGCCTCGCGCATCATCTCGACATGACGGATGGTCTTTTCGATGGTCAGTTCGAGATCGCCGAAATCGATCGGTTTGGTCAGGAAATCGAAGGCGCCGCGGTTCATCGCGGTGCGGATGTTGCTCATGTCGCCATAGGCGGAAACGATGATGGTCGATTTCTTGTCCTCGGCCTCCTGCAGCTTCTGCAGCAACGACAGGCCGTCCATCCGCGGCATATTGATGTCGGAGACCACCATGTCGACATGCGGGTGTTGCTCGATCGACAGCAGCGCCTCGATACCGTCATGGGCGAACATGAAGGCGACCGCGCCGTCGCGGATCTGCCTGCGGAATTTCTGCAGCACCAGCGCCTCGAGATCGGGCTCGTCGTCGACGACGAGGATGGTGGCGGTCATGCGGCCTGCTCGAGCCGGCTGTCGATTTCATGGCGCAGCAGCGCGAAATCGATCGGCTTGGTCAAAAGGCCGATGGCGCCGCGTTCGATCGCCTTGCGGCGTGTCTCGGCATCGCCATAGGCCGTGATCATGATGACGGGAACGTCGGGCCGCTCCGCGCGCACCCTGGGCAGCATTTCGAGCCCGCTCATGCCGGGCATGTTGACGTCCGACAGGATCAGAATCAGCGTGGGATCGGCGACGTTCGTGGCACGGGCCAGGGCCGACGCCGCCGACGGCGCGAATTCCATCATGAAGCGTCCGGAGCGGAGATCGCGGCGGAATTGCTGACGGAACAAGGCCTCAACGTCGGGTTCGTCGTCGACAACGAGGATGTAAACGCTCAATTTTTGCCTCCGGCCCCTGACTGTGCCGCCGCCATTCGCGGCAGCGTGATAATGAATTCGGTAAATGCACCCGGTTCGGTGACGACGTCGATCTTGCCACCGTGTTGTTTCACCACGATGTCGTGGCTCATCGACAGGCCGAGCCCGGTGCCCTCGCCTGCCGGCTTGGTGGTGAAAAACGGATTGAACATCTTCTCCTTGACGTCCAGCGGGATACCGGTGCCGTTGTCGCGGATGCGGATTTCGACCGCGTTGCCGAGGTTCTTGGTGGTCGCGGCCAGCATCGGCTCGAATCCCGCCTCGCCGGCTTCCTTGCGCTTGGTGGCGGCATAGAAGCCGTTTGAAATCAGGTTGAGGAAAACCCGCGTGATCTCCTGGGGGTAGAGATCGATCATGCCGGCCTTCGGATCGAGGTCGTGCCGCAGCGTGATATTGAAGCCGGATTTCTCCGCGCGTGCACCATGATAAGCGAGGTTGACGCTCTCCTCGACGATCGCATTGATATCGGCGGGCCGGTGTTCGCCCGATCCCTCGC
>JBDTKD010000069.1:0-5577 GCA_039935515.1 Bradyrhizobium sp. | reverse complement strand
CCGCCGCGGGTCCGGCGCGAGAAGCCGCGGGTATCGGCGTTCATCTCGGCGGACATCCCGAAAATCATGACGCTCGAGCCCGACCTCGTGCTCGCCTTCTCCGATTTGCAGGCCGACATCGCCGCCGAACTGGTGCGCGCGGGCGTCGCGATCCATGTTTTCAACCAGCGTGACATCGCGGGCATCCTCGCCATGATCCGCACCCTCGGCGCGCTGGTCGATGCCGCGGCGCGCGCCGACCAGCTCGCAACCCGCTATGAGACGAGGCTTGCCGGCATCGCCGCCGCCGCCCGGCCCTCACCCAGACCAAAAGTCTATTTCGAGGAATGGGACGATCCCCTGATCAGCGGCATCGGCTGGGTTTCCGAACTGATCGAACTCGCCGGCGGCGAGGACATCCTGCCGAAACTGCGATTTCGGCAGGCGGCAAAGGACCGGATCATTTTGCCTGAGGTGGTTCGCGCGGCGGCGCCGGACATCATTCTCGCATCGTGGTGCGGCAAGAAAGTGGTTCCCGACCGTATCCGTGGTCGGCCGGGCTGGGACGCGATTCCGGCGGTGCGCAACGACCGTATTGTCGAGATCAAGTCGCCGCTGATCCTGCAACCCGGGCCGGCCGCGCTGACCGACGGCCTGGACGCAATCCTCGCCGCGCTGTGGCCTAATTCGGCCGCTCGGTAGGGTGGGCAAAGGCGCGTGCGCCGTGCCCACCATCTTGGTCACGGAAGTAATTGGTGGGCACGCTGAGCCTGTCATCGGGCGCGCATTCGCGCGACCCGTTGGCTGTGTGCCGAGTATGAACGACAGCTTGGAGGTGGAAGTCCTTTATCCAGCCTGATGACGGCGAAGGATTAGTGAAGCGCAAGGGCGCCATCGCGAGGTGGGGTCTGAAGAAAGCGTGAAGCAAAGCCGTGGCTCGATGAACAAGAGATCGGATAGTGAGGCCTGCCCGGCCGGACGAGCGAGCAGCCAATCGCGAAGTCCATGGTCATCAAAGGTCGGGGTGGTAGATCCGGCGAGCGTGCGGTGAAGGCGGTCGGTCTTACCTCGGGAGGTCTGCACTGTGTCTCGGCAACGAGACTGAGGTCGTCGCAAGACGGCCTGACCGCAGTGCAGAAGTCAGCCGAGGGCGTAGTAGGCGGCAGCGCGCCGCCGAAGGCCTGAACGGTGGAAGAGGCTAGTAGAACGGTGATCTCGTGCGAGCCATGCGGCAGAAGAATCAGATCGAGCTGAACTTGGGCACCGGAGCGAGGGGTGAAGCCCCAAATGCCGCCGCCCAAGAGATTGAAGCCCGTGCGGCGAAAACCTGTCTCGAACGCCCGGCGGCCGCAGGGCCGTCGATGGAAGCAGTTGTCGAGCGTGAGAACCTGAAGGAAGCGTTGGCGCGAGTGAAGCGCAACAAAGGTGCGGCAGGCATCGACGGCATGAGTGTCGATGACCTGCCGGCCTACCTGAAGGAGCACTGGCCTGCGATCCGGGCTCAATTACTTGATGGCGCCTACAAGCCGCAGCCGGTGCGGCGCGTGGAGATACCGAAGGCATCGGGCGGCATGAGGCTGCTCGGCATTCCGACGGTGCTCGACCGCTTGATCCAGCAGGCGGTGATGCAGGTGCTGCAGGCGGATTGGGACGGAACGTTCTCCGAGACGAGCTTCGGCTTCCGGCCGAAGCGCTCGGCGCATCAGGCGGTGGAGCGGGCGCAGGCGTATATTGCGTCCGGACACGGCTTCGTGGTGGATATCGACCTGGAGAAGTTCTTCGACCGGGTCAACCACGACATCCTGATGGGGTTGGTGGCCAAGAGAGTTGCTGACAAGCGCCTCCTGAAGTTGGTCCGCGGCTTTCTGACCGCGGGTGTGATGGAAGGAGGACTGGTCAGCCCGACGGAGGAGGGTACGCCGCAGGGTGGCCCGCTCTCGCCGCTGTTGTCAAACCTGATGCTGGACGTGCTGGACAAGGAACTGGAGAAGCGCGGACATCGCTTCGTGCGCTACGCCGACGACTGCAACATCTATGTGCGCAGTCAGAAAGCGGGTGAGCGGGTGATGGCCGGAATCGAGAAGTTCCTTGCAAAGCGTCTCAAGCTGAAGGTCAACAAGGCCAAGAGCGCGGTCGCCAAACCGAGTGTCCGCAAGTTTCTGGGCTTCAGCTTCACTGGCGGGAGAGAACCGCGACGGCGCATCGCGCCGCAGGCAATCGCCCGCTTCAAAGCGAAAATCCGGGAGCTGACGCGGCGCACGGCCGGGCAAAGCCTCGTGCAGGTCGCCAAGGAGCTGTCCACTTACCTTGTCGGCTGGCGCGGTTACTTCGGCTTCTGCCAAACCCCGTCGGTGTTGCGCAAACTTGACGAATGGATCAGGCGGCGGTTGCGCGCCATCGCCTGGAAGCAATGGAAGCACGGACCTGCTCGCTTCGCCAAACTGCGACGCTGCGGCATCGGCCGGGACCTGGCGGCCCAAACCGCCGGTAGCCCACGTGGCCCTTGGCGGCTGGCAGCGAGCCCCGCGCTCACCATGGCCTTGTCAAACGCACTTCTCGGTTCGCTCGGCGTGGCTTCTGTCGCACAATGCGGATCGCATAATCTACCGAACCGCCGTATACGGACCCGTACGTACGGTGGTGTGGGAGGGGAGGAGTCGTGAGACTCCCCCCTATCCCGATTTGCCCACCCCTACAATTTCTACAACCGCTCGACCCCGCACCATTCGGCGACGAACAGCGCGGTGGCCTTGGTCGATTGGCGCAGGGAATCGAGATCGACATATTCGTTGAAGCCATGCATCGCGCCGCCGCTGGCGCCAAAGCACAGGCTCGGAATGTTGTAATTCAACCCATAGAACCGCGTATCGGTGAGTGCGGTAAAGACGAGATCCTGCACGCTGCCGCCATAGACTGCGCTAAACGCCTTGCCGAACGCGGCTTCCGGCGCAGCTGAATCCTTCAGCTCATAGCCTTCGGACAGGAATCCGGACCATTCGACAGCGGGCGGATTGTTGGACAGAAATCGATGGTCGCGCGCCGCAGCCGAAACACAGGCGAGAATCTCGGCCTGGCAGGCGGCCACCGACCAACCCGGCAGGATCGCAATCCGGCAATCGACGTCGCACCACGCCGGAACGCTGGAAGCCCAGTCGCCGCCCTTGATGATGCCGGGATTTAAGTTGATCGGATGCGTCACCGTGCTGAAATGAGGATCGGCCCTGGCCCGCTCGTTCCATTCGGCCTCGAGTTTTTCCAGCGCCCGGATCAAATGATACGCCGCGGTGATGGCGTTGGAGCCGGAGCCGGCTTCGAACACGTGGACGGGAAAGCCCCGCACCCGCAACCGGAACCAGATCACGCCGACTTGCGAGCGCACCATCCTGCCGGATGTCGGCTCGGGAATGAAACAGCAATCGGCGCGATACCCGCGCTGCAAGGTCGAGAGCGCGCCGACACCGGTGCTCTCCTCCTCGATCACCGACTGGAAGTGAATCCTCGCGGTCGGCCTGAGACCGGCGGCCCTGATGGCGTCGAGCGCGAACAGCGCGCCGATGGTGCCGGACTTCATGTCACAGGCGCCGCGCCCGTACATTCTGCCGTCTTTCACCACGGGCGAGAACGGCGGCGTCTCCCACATCTCGACCGGACCAGCCGGAACTACATCGCAATGCCCCTGCAGGATCAGCGATTTTCCGGCATTGGTTGCCGGCCGATAGGTGCCGACCACGGTGCGCGCCCGGGAAAAATCATGCTCGACCGGACCAAAGCCGCGCAGATCCTTCAGATCGTCGACCTCGATAGGCCAGTCGTCGACCTCGTAGCCGCGCTGGCGCAAAAGATCGCCGATCATGTCCTGGCATGGTCCTTCCGCGCCGCGGGTCGAAGGAATCGCGACAAAATCCCGCGTCGTCGCCAACTGCGCATCGAAACCGAGGTCGACCGCATCGAGGATTCTTTGCCTGGTATCGCTGGCATTCATGGCACCGTTTTCCCTGTCAGGCGCTGGTTCGCGCGCTCGCCGCCATCATCAAATCATACTTTGTGCGGCTTTGCAGGGTGCTGGATTGCTTTCAGAATCGCGCCCGCGCCCATACACTGCAGGTTAACCCGCGATCGAAGCGGTGGGAAACCGAGCACGTGGAACAAGGTGGCCGCCGATGGTGAGTTCACGCATCAAGCTGTTTTCGACGCTGGTGCTCGGCGCTCTCGCCGTGCCGCAAGCGGGCCGAATCGCCATGGCGGATCAGGTGGCACGCGAGCAGGACATCGTCAATTTGCGGCTGGGTCAGCGTATCAAGGTCGATGACGGAACCTGTCCCGCAGGCCAGGTCAAGGAAGTCTCCGGCACCAAGATGAGTGCGATCGGAGTTGTTCGCGCGCGAAAATGCATTCCGCGGCTGGGCCCCAAGACGAAATAGAGACGAAATGGTGCAGCGAACGGCCGATTTGGCCGACGGCTCGGCTGCTCTGTGGCGATCGGGAAAAAGCGGGCCTAGTTCAGCGGCTCGAACATGCACTGCAGCGCCGGCTTCGCAATTTTTGTAAAGGTTGCGCCGATCTCGGATCGTTTCGACGGCGGCACCCAATCGGTCTCGATGGTCGGCACGCCGGTCTCGCCGATGCCGCGCATCAAGGCCTCGCGCAGGTCGGGATCCCCGACGGTCGCGGCGGCTTGATCATGCAGACATCCGCAGACTGTCTCGGGATTCGCCCAGCGCCCCTCGATATGAGGCGCGCACAGCCGCACAAAATCCTCGCGGGAATCCGGAACCTGCATAAGCGAGCGGACCTGAGCCTGGGCAGAACCGGTCGCGATGAGGAACATGGCAACGGCAACAGCGCTGAAACGAAAAAACATGAAAATCTGACCACTCTTCCGGCTGGGACGCGCCTTAGCGCGTGGCGAGAACGACCGCTGGCGGTGCGGAGGTGGCAATCGGCGAGCCGTTATAGGCAAAGGTCCCAATGCCCGGCAGATTCGATTCCGACGAGCCGGCGATCGTGGGCCCGGCCAGAACGAGGGCGAAAGCAAGAAGGAAGCTGAGGGTTCGCATTTGACTGTCTCCGGTTTGGCCCGTCGGCGCTGCCCGCCGTTTTTGTTGTCGGATTGATAACCATCCGCTGTTTCCGGACGTCTACGCCAAAAGCGAAATATGGTTTCATGGCCGGGTGAATTGTTTCGTCGCTCGGCCCGCGCGACACAATCGACCGAAATGCCAATGAATTCAGTCACCTTCAATTGATGGAACGAACGTTCAGCCGGCGCGCTGCGGAACCGAAAATCCGGACGACCGGCCCCCATTACCGCAAACTCCCGGTCGTCCAGTGGCCGATCGCCCATCCGACTCTGAACCAAATCCGGAGATCGCCGACTCACGCGAGCGGAGGCAACTTTTAGAGGCGGTTGCGTGTTGTGATCTGACTTCAACAAAGGGTGGTAGTCGTGGGCAATGGCAACATTGAAGTTGGCAATATCACCGCGACCCGCAACCCCGACCAGCCAATCGTTGAGTGTTTGCCTGGTTCTGACGTCGCTTTGCGGCAAACCGGCGAAACGCGGCAGGGGATCAGCGGTGCGATGAGGCAGCAGGGCGA
>JBDTKD010000068.1:0-3504 GCA_039935515.1 Bradyrhizobium sp. | reverse complement strand
GCACGAAGAGCGCCTCGATCTGCGGCAGGAAGCGACGGCGGAAGGCGGCGATCGTGTCATGGTCGGGGTGCTCGTTGGCGGCGATGAAGCGGAACGCCACGGAGTCGTAGGTCGCCCGCTCCAGCTTGCGGCTGGAGAACACCCCGGTCGCATAGCCGTAGATGATCAAGCCGAGCAGGAGTTGCGGGTGGTAGGACGCCTCGCCCGATCCGCGGTAGCTGCCGGTCACCGACCGCAGGTCCAGCCCCTCGACCACTTCAGCCACGAACCGGGCCAAATGCCGCTGCGGCAGCCATTCGTCGACGGAGGGCGGCATCAGAAAGCCGGTGTCGCGATCAACCAGGCGGAAATTGCTCATGCAGGGGAAGTCCGGACAGGGGCCAGGCGAATCGAGCACCCGATATTACCTAACCACAACGCGTCGCGTTAAGTCCGACAGATGGGGTGGACGGCCCCTAACGGCATCGATGTGCCAGAATGCGGGTCGTGAGAACCTGCAAAAGGGAGCCGCCACGATGAGCGTTACCACAATTGGCTTGGACACTGCCAAGTCCGTCTTTCAAATCCATGGCGTCAACGAGGCGGGGAAGGCGGAACTCAAGCGGAAGCTGCGCAGGAGTGAATTGATCGCGTTCTTCGAGGAGCGGGAGGCGTGTACGATCGTCATGGAGGCCTGTGGCGCCGCGCATCATTGGGCCCGGGTGCTGACCGGCCTTGGGCACACCGTAAAGCTGATCGCGGCGGAAACGGTCAAACCCTTCGTGAAGAAGGGAAAGAAGAACGACGCCGCCGACGCCGCGGCGATCTGCGAGGCCGCGTCTCGGCCGGAGGTGAAGTTCGTGGCGGTCAAGAGCGTGGAGCAGCAGGCGATCCTGGCCTTGCATTCGGCCCGATCCCTGCTGGTCAAACAAAAGACGATGCTGGCCAATGCGATGCGCGGCCTGGCGACTGAATTCGGCCTGACGGTTCCAAAGGGCATTCAAAAACTCGACGAACTCATGGCGCTGGTGAACTCGGACGACGGCATGGCCCCACAAGCGCGTCAGGCGATCACCGGACTGCATGACTATTGCAATGACATCCAGGAGGGGATCGAAACTTTCGAGGCAGAGATCGTCGCGCACGCGCGCGGCGACGACACCGCGCGGCGTCTGGCCACGATTCCCGGCATCGGCCCGATCACCGCGTCGCTGATCGCGGCGACGGTCGGTGATATCGGTCTGTTCAAGACGGCACGGCATTTCGCCGCCTGGCTTGGGTTGGTGCCGCGGCAGAATTCCACCGGCGGCAAAACACGCCTCGGCCGGATCACCAAAGCGGGCAATCGGGAGATACGGAGATTGCTGGTTCTGGGAGCCACCTCGATGGTTTACCGGGCGCAGGGATGGAACAGCGCGGTCGGCGCTTGGGTCAGGAAGCTCCTCGAGCGTCGTCCGGTCCGGTTGGTGACCGTGGCAATGGCGAACAAGATGGCGCGCATCGCCTGGGCGGTGATGACGCGCAAGGAGGTCTACCATCCCAAGGGAGGCGTCGCGGCCGTGGCCAAAGCCGCCGCCTGACGGTTCCCCACGTGATGGTGGGCGGCGGGCGCAAGCCCGGCAGGTCCGGCGGGAAGCGCTGAACAGCGTGATGGGAAGGCTGTGGTCAATTCAACAGTTCAGGCAATACCGTTAGCAGCATCGTGCCTTGAGCACGCCCGACAGATTGGTGCCTGACACGTAAGCGAACACCCATGATGGCCAGTGGCGAACGCCGCAGAACAGGCCGGACATAAGGGCGCAACTGACCGGATCTCTCATCAAACATTCAGCGTTGTCGGCCGACCAGAACCCTTGCTTGCGCGCGTGGTGTGATTGCGACGGTCTTCGAACGGAGCTGACGCACACCGAGCATTGACCCGACGAGCGGGGCGCCTCGCACCGCGGGGGCCAGCCCGCCCAACGTAAAACGTAACGGAGGAGAGTCATGCCCAGAGGCCGTTCACCCAGAGGCCGTGCGCTCGAAGGCGAGCAACGAGCCAGCCGCGAAGGTCGGCACGCTATCGCGCACGCCGCGCGACAGTTCGGGCTCCGATCGCGATCCGCGGGCAGCGGACAGGAGCCTCTGTGTGCGATCGACGTTTCGTCACGTAACACTATGGAGTGGAGCCATGCCTCGTCCACCGATCGGTGAAGCGCCCATGACCGGCGCCGAACGTCAAGCGCGCTACCGCGCCGCCCGATCAAGCGGCAAACCGATCATTCACATCCGCCGGCCGGGGGACCGCCGGAGCCGTATCCAGCGCTGGAACGACACCGTCGCCGGGCTCGCGGAACTGCAAGCGGAGTATTGCGACTGGTTGGAGGCGTTGCCCGACAATCAGCAAGACAGCGCCACAGCCGAAGCTTTGCGGACAATTGTCGAGTTTGATCTCTCCGAGCTTGAGGCGATCGAACCCCCGCGCGGCTTCGGTCGTGATTGAACAGAGCGGTCCAGGCCATCGTCCATCTCGATACGCTTACGGATTTGGACGCTCTTCCGGCTATGGTCGCGACTGACGCCGCCTTTCGATTGCATCGGCAGCGGCGGCTGGGATGAGCCGATGGGCAGACAATTTGCATGAAAGGGAAAAGTGGTTGCCGATCATGGGCCGTCCACATAAAGCTGCTAGAATAACGGGAACCACGAAGAGGGAGAGCGGGATCGAGGAGAAGGTTGAGGAGATCATTGGAGGATTTCCTTGATTGTCGCGTCATGCACTGCACAAGGGTGGGCAGCGCAATTTCCAGCATCGGAGCCTCTTCAGGCCGGCGCGGAGTAGAGAAGGGAGGGAGCGTCTCCGCGCTAGCATTACTTCGTCGCTACTGCCGCATGAAGTGTTGGCGCGACCGCGGCATCGGGTTTCGGGACAGCAGCCGCCAGCCACAGATTGAACACGAGGAACAGCGAGAGATACAGGAG
Source organism: Bradyrhizobium sp. (assembly GCA_039935515.1). Taxonomy (GTDB): domain Bacteria; phylum Pseudomonadota; class Alphaproteobacteria; order Rhizobiales; family Xanthobacteraceae; genus Bradyrhizobium. The sequence continues at coordinate 564 of JBDTKD010000068.1, read as the reverse complement.
CGCCAGCAAGCTTCCGCTCGGAATGGCGGCCAAGGCGGGCCACAGGTCGGCTGCCACCTTGGGCGCTTCCGGCGCGGGCAGCAGGTCGACCAAGCGCGACGCGGTCAAGTGCGCGTCGTCGAACGCTTGATGGTTCGGCGGCATCTGCGAGATGCTGTCGGCCAGCAGCCGGATCGCGGTGTCCTTTGGCTGGCGGGCCCAGGCGGCCGCCTCGTCCCAGGGATCCTTGCCGAGGCGGGCCAGCAGCGACAGGATCGTCAGATTGGTTCCGTTCGGTTCCACCCCGACATCGGAGAAGAGGAACGTGTTCAAGCTCGAGTCGCGCAAAGCGAAAATGTTGGCCATGGCTCCCTCCTAGCCCGCCTTATGCGTGCTGCGGGCGAAAGCCGATCAAAACCTTGATTGAACAAAGGTTTCCGAAGAAAGGGCTCGGACAAAATTTGTCCCAAGCAGTTTCCGTGTAACGCGTTGATCGGGCTATCGAAATCGGCAATTCTGTCTGTCTCTGTGAATACGACGGGCTAGTTAGACCGAGCGCCTGGTTGCCGATTTGGAGCGGAAAGG
>JBDTKD010000067.1:0-5100 GCA_039935515.1 Bradyrhizobium sp. | reverse complement strand
GTTTCCGGCGCAAAGCCCGCCGCATCGATCGAACTTGTTCCCACTTTGCGGCGCGGATCCGGCACCAGCGACAACAGAAAGCCGGCCGCGATGACAAAGCAGAACAGCGTCACCACCAGCGAGAGGACCTGCTGCGAGGCTGCCAGCCCCTCCCAAGGATGGTGGTGCGACCCATCCGACAGCGGAACAAAATGCATTCCGGACATCGCGGTATAGTGCATGCCCGACACCGCGACGCCGAACGCGATCGAGCTTGCGATCAACCGGATGCCCTCCTGCCGGGCGAGGAACGCGCGCAGCCCGCCATAGGCGGCGACGATCGCGACCACGACCGAGAGCACCACCATCGTGCCGTCGTGCTCGATGGCGAAATTGCCCGCAAGGCCGTGGATGCCGACATAGTGCATGCTGGCGATGCCCGCCCCGAGCAGCACTGCCGACGATACCACGCGCAACAGCGAGGGTTCGCCGACGCTGACAAAGAACAGCGATATGCCGACCACCAGCGCGCAGATCAGGAACGATACGACGGTGGGAAGCACCAGATAGACCGCATCGGCCGGGATCGACTCCGCCAGCATGCCGACAAAATGCATGGTCCAGATACCGATCGCCAGGAACGCCGCGGCGCCGGCCAGCAGCACGCGACGGCTCACGCCCGGCGTGCCGCGGATCCGCGCGGCGAGGCCGAAGCCGGTATATCCTCCCAGAATCGCGACCACCACCGAGAGCGCGACGAGATAGGGATCGTGTCCTTCGAACATGATCGTCTCGGCCGCCCGTCATCACGGGCGTGCCTCCTCCCGCTGCCGAGTGTACAGGTGCGGCGGCGGGAATGACAATCGGCCGATTGTGGCTCGGCTAAACGATCCCCGCCGCGACCTGGCCGCGCAGCCGCTCCAGACTGTGCAGCGTATTGGCGCAGGCCTCCGCGACCTCGACTCCCTTGATGGCGAAATGTTTACGGAAGAAATCGAAATGCACGGCGCTTTCGTGGAATTGCTGCGGCGTCAGCACCGCCGAGAACACCGGCACCTCCGTTCGCAATTGCACGTCCATCAGCGCCTTGATCACGGTGTCGGCGACGAACTCGTGGCGGTAGATGCCGCCGTCGACCACGAGCCCCGCCGCCACGACCGCGGTGTAGCGCCGCGTCTTGGCGAGCAGTTGGGCGTGCAGCGGGATTTCAAACGAACCCGGCACCTCGAACAGATCGACCTGGGCGCGCCCAATGCCGCGCGCCTCGATCTCCTCGAGGAAGGCGCGGCGGCATTCCTCCACCACCTCGCGATGCCAGGACGACTGCACGAAGGCGACCCGCTGCGGCTTCGCAAAGCGCGGATATGCCGGCCTGGGCGGACGATCGGCGACATCAGGCGCATTGACATCGGGCGACGGGTTGAGCTGGGGACTGTGTAGCGGGGGGTCTTGCAACATCTGATTCATGGCTTTCCTCTTTCAGGACCAGAATCAGGGCACACGGAACGATACAGCCACGCACCAGGGCGCGGCTGCCGCAACCGTTCTCTTTCATCCGGACTATAACCGTCGGCTTCGGAATCGCACCGAATCTGCTGACCCTTCCCCTTGGGAGGAGAAGGCGCTCGCGGGCTTGGGCGACTTCACCCTTACCGCCGGTGGGGATTTTCACCCCGCCCTGAGAACATCGGCCGCCCGGTATGAGCGGCCTGAAGCGAATTATGACGGTTCGCCGGCTCGCCAGCAAGCGCCTTCGCCACCGGGAATCCGCATGTCCCCATGACCCCGAAGCGAGACTCGCCTGACGGGATCCGGCCGGCACAACCCGGGGGCGGAAAAATTAACGATTGAGGCGAGCCGATGCGGACCGAACACGAATTCGGCGCGCCGGACTCGATCTGCGCGAATCCGATTCCGGTTTGTTCCTGTTGTTAATAATTATGGCAGTGATGAGCTGTGGACGAGCGCCGCTTTGTCTGTGGACGGACTCGAGGTGCGGTTGCGCGGATTCCGCAAATCACATCACTTGATCCGCGCAGGCCGCGATGCGTTCGGCGGATTGCAGGTGCAGCGACGCGTCGCCCCGAAAGCGCTGCTGATCCCCGCGTGCGTATCAACACCATCAAAAAGGCAAGGTCGAGACGGCATGTCCCTCCTCGAAAGCATCCTCGATTCCCGGAACAACCCGCTCGCGGTGGTCGAGGATATCGCCGCCGATCACAACTGGCCGTTCGAACGCTCCGGCGAGGACGAGGTGACCATCGTATCGAAGGGCAACTGGACCGATTACCAGCTGTCCTTTACCTGGATGACCGAGATCGAGGCGCTGCATCTGGCCTGTGCCTTCGACATGAAAATTCCACTGCCGCGCCGCGCCGAGGTGCAGCGGCTGATCGCAGCCATCAACGAGCAATTGTGGATCGGACATTTCGATATCTGGACCCACACCGGCATGATCATGTACCGGCAGGCGCTGGTGCTGCCCGGCGGCATCATCGCCTCGACCGCGCAATGCGAGACCATGCTGGTCGGCGCCCTCCACGCCTGCGAACGCTATTATCCGGCGCTGCAGTTCGTGGTCTGGGCCGGCAAGACCGCCAGCGAAGCCATGGCTGCTGCGATGTTCGATACCGAGGGCGAGGCGTAGCAACGTCGTCCCGGCCAAGCGAGCCTCGCGAGCGCGAGCCGGGACCCATACTCCGTGACGCTGCAGTGTTTGCACGGTGCTTGTTGCAAATCTCTCGATCCACTAGAACCGCTGGTGGCTATGGGTCCCCGCGTTCGCGGGGACGACGTGAGAGTGTTTCGAATGGCGTCGTCAGTCGCAACCGCGCAACAACTCGGACAGATCAACGGCACCATCGCGCTGGCCGGCGCCGGCAAGATGGGCGGGGCGATGCTGTCGGGCTGGCTGGCCGGCGGGCTCCAAGCCAACCGCGTTGTCGTGATCGAGCCGCATCCTTCCGAAGAGATCCAGGCGCTGGCCGCAACGGGAATTCGCCTCAATCCGCCGGCAAGGCTCACCGGCGCCGTCGATGCGCTGGTGGTCGCCGTGAAGCCGCAGTCGTTCCGCGAAGCCGGCGTGGCGCTGAAGCCGCTGATCGGGCCGGCGGCGCTGGTGGTCTCGATCATGGCCGGCATGCCGATCGCCGCGATTGCCGAAATCTGCGGCGGCGCCGTGGTTCGCGCCATGCCCAATGCGGCGGCCGCGATCGGCCGCGGCATCACGGTGGCGGTGGCCGCGCTCGATGTCGGCGCGGCGCAGCGCGCGGTCGCCGACGCGCTGTTGCGCGCCACCGGCGCCGTCGAGTGGATCGACGACGAGACCCTGATGGACGCGGTGACCGCGGTTTCCGGCTCCGGTCCGGCCTATGTCTTCCTGCTCACCGAAGAACTCGCCCGTGCCGGCGTCGAGGCCGGTCTGCCCGCCGAGCTTGCCACAAGGCTCGCGCGCGAAACCGTCGCGGGCTCGGGCGAATTGTTGCATCGCTCGGAACTCGCCGCCGCTACGCTGCGCCAGAACGTCACCTCGCCCGGCGGCACCACCGCCGCCGCGCTCGACGTGCTGATGGGACCGAACGGCCTGCAGCCACTGCTGACGCGCGCGGTGGCGGCGGCGACCCGGCGCTCCCGGGAACTCGCGAAGTAATGCTTCTTTCCTCATCCAGAGGAGCCGCGCGTCTCGCGCGGCGTCTCGAAGGATGGCCACGGGCGATATCTCCATCCTTCGAGACGCGGCCAAGTCGCCGCCCCTCGGGATGAGGACTGGCAGGCGCAATACTAAACCCTCATGGTGAGGAGCGCGGCAACGCCGCGCGTCTCGAACCACGAGGCCCGGCTTCATCCTTCGAGACGCGGCCAAGTGGCCGCTCCTCAGGATGAAATGGAGAACCGTTAGCTCGACTCGAGGCGCTTGGTAAAGCTCGCGACATCGACCAGGGCGCGGGCGTGACGGCCCTCGCCGATGCGGCGAAGGTCATCGAAGGCTTCGACCTCGAACCGGATCACCCGGCGTTCCACCGCGATCACCTTCGCGGTCGTGCGCACCCGCGCGCCGACCGGGGTCGCGGCCAGATGCCGAATGTCGACCTCGGTGCCGACGGTGACCCAGCCCGACTGCAGACGCGCCGAGATGGCGTCGGCCGCCGCCATCTCCATTTCCAGGATCATCATCGGTGTCGCATAGACCATCGGCATATGAGGGACAAAATGCCCGACGGCGCGCTCCGGCGGCACCACCAGGGTGCGCTCGGCGCTCATGCCGACCTCAATGACCTTGCGCGCGTCCATCGCTGTCCTTAAGGGCCAACGGGTGGTCCCCGCGCACGCGGGGACCCATAACCACCGCTGTCGATTGTTACGGAAGGCAACGGGCGGCGGCCCCGATCGATGGGCCGCGGCGTATGGGTTCCCGCGTGCGCGGGAACGACCAAGGGCTATTTCTTCGCGGCGGCGCGCTCGACAAAGGTCTTGCCGCCCTTCATCTTGTGCGCCAGCGGGGCCTCGTTGATCTGGATCACCACCGCATCGGCATCTACGCCGAGATTCTTCACCAGCGCCTGGGTGATATCGCGCATCATCCCGGCCTTCTGCTCATCGGTACGGCCGGCGGCCATGCTTATGGTAATCTCGGGCATCCTGGTCTCTCCCTTGCTCTTGCGACTGCATCTTGCACGGTCGTCATCTTGCACGGTCGTCATCATCCGCGAAAGCGGATGATCCAGTACTTCCGTTCAATTCTTGACGATGGCGTACCGGATGCCTTCGCGGGCATGACGGCTTTAGCTAATTCCACTTCACCCTGTGCCTATCAAGAATCCTGCGCACCGCTTCGACCAGCGAGGCCTGCGGCACCTTGGTCTGGGCTTCGCCCTGCTTCTGCAGATATTCCTCGCGGTCTTTCTCCAGCTTAGCCAACTCGGCGCCCAGCACGAGGTCCTTGAGCAGAACCTGCGGCCCGGCGGGGTCGTCCCTCTCATCGCTGCCCTGGATGATGACGCAGGGGCTGTTGCGCCGGTCGGCATATTTGAGCTGGTTGCCCATGTTCCTGGGATTGCCGAGATAGAGCTCGGCGCGGATTTTTTCGTTGCGCAGCGCCGTGACCATTTTCTGGTAGTCGGC
>JBDTKD010000066.1:0-5308 GCA_039935515.1 Bradyrhizobium sp. | reverse complement strand
CCCACCGCCGCGGATTGAAAGATGCTCCGGTGCTGCGTGGGCCCAGGCTTGCACCGCCCGAGGACCGACGAACGCAGCCGGCTGCGGGCCAGCAGGGGCTCAGCCCAACAGAGTCAGCCGCCAGCCTTCAGGGCGTGAGATAAGCGTCAACAGCATGAGCCAAAAAGATGCCAACGCAAACCAAAGCCAGAATTACCGTGAGCGCTTCGATCATTTTACGCACCCATGTTACGCTACAGGGTACGTCCAATAGACCGCTCTTGTTTCAAGATCGCTTCATCGGCCTGACGGAATGGTTTCGCGGCTCCCAACACCGGCGCAGGGCCAGAACTTAACAGCTCTGCGTGGGGTTTGCCGGGCACCGGGCAAGCGGGTCTGCCTGATCATGATGGCCTGGCGCAAGCCGCGCCCGCTTCCCGCGACCTGTGAACCGGAGCAAGGCGGGGGCAGACGCTACAGCCGCGACCGGTAACCGTCGACGGCGTGGGCGATGAAAATGCCGGCGCTCATGATGCCGAAGAATGCGGTGACTGCTTCCAACATGATGACGATCCCTGACCCAGCAGTCGGACCTAACGGCAAGCGGCGTTACACAGTCAAAAGAATTCCTCTCGCCGCCGGATTTAGCAAACGGATGGTGATTTTTGGGCAACACGGGCCCAGGGCTCCCGGCCAGCGACGGCGCCAGGGCAACGATTGATTCACCACCTTGGAGGCTCTCCCCATTTCCGCCGCGTTCGGGCTGCGATATGTTCATCACTTGATGCGGAAATGGGGCGCGTCGGGGAGTAACGCGGTTTGACGTTCGCAAATGGGCTTGGGCCGCCGGATTGGTATTTGGGGCGTATGGGGATTCGAAGGTCAGATCCGGTGGCTCGGGCGGCGCGCGGCGTTGCCGCGGCAGTGGCCTGCCTCGCGCTCGCCAACTGCGCCTCCTCGGGAAAGTTCGCCAACCGGGTCGACCCCCGCTACGGCGTTTCCTCCAGCCCACGCGTGGTCGCCTTTGGCGAGCCGGTGCCGAAGGGCGGCGGCACCTACAGGATCGGCAAGCCCTATATCGTCGCCGGCCGGGTCTATGTACCGGAGGAGGACGTGAATTACCGCGAGGAGGGTCTCGCGTCCTGGTATGGCGATGATTTCCACGGCCGGCTGACCGCCAATGGCGAAGTGTTCGACATGGGCGCGTTAACCGCCGCCCATCCGACGCTGCCGATGCCCTGCTACGCCCGCGTCACCAATCTCAGCAACGGCCGGTCGCTGATCGTCCGCGTCAATGACCGCGGCCCGTACCACGGCAACCGGGTCATCGATGTCTCCAACAAGGCCGCCGAATTGCTTGACTTCAAAGGCAACGGCGTGGCGCGCGTGCGGGTCGAATATGCCGGGCGCGCCCCGCTCGACGGTTCCGACGACCGTTTGCTGATGGCGACCCTGCGCACCGGCGTCCCGGCGCCGGCACCGTCTCTGGTTCGGGTGGCGTCCGCCCGTCCATTTGTCCCGGAAATGCCGTCGGGCCGGGCGATCCGCGGCGAGGTTCCGATGCCGGAAGGGCGCCCCTACAGCCTCGGCAGCACGCCGGCGGACCAGGCCTCGATCAATGCGACGTCCGTGATGTCCGCATCCGCCCGCCTTCGTTCGAATGGCCGCGTCCTCGATAATCCGCGCGCCGTGTCCTATGAGGACGATGACCGCTACGCTCCCCGCGTCAGGCCCGTCTCCGCCTATGCGCCGGTCGATCCTCACGGACCGAGCGAGATCCTGGCCGCTCGCGGGCTCTATTGATTCCGTTCAGCGCGGCCCGCTGACCGGTATTTTCCCCCGAGTTCCTGCGGGATCCAGTGGCCAGCGCCCGCGATGATCGGTGTTCGCCTCAGGCCGGGCAGCACCCGCTCCATATCGATGCCCGTGTTGTTTGCGGTACTTCCAGCTGTTAGAACGCCGGGACTCAAGGCATCGCCCATGGCAGTCGCAACATCATTCTCCGGCAGATCCGCATTCCTCTGGCGCCGCCTGATCGCGGCCGTTGTGCTGATTGCCGTCGGCGCCAGCGTGGCCTTCGCCGCCAACCAGAGCGTGCAGGGGGCGAGGAAGGAAGACGGCGGTTTTGCCGGCGACGCGCCGACCGCGATCCTGATCGAGGCATCCAGCGGCAGCGTGTTGTTCGAGAAGAACGCCGACGAACTGCGGGCGCCGTCCAGCATGATGAAGCTGATGACGGTGGAGACGGTGTTCCATGCGATCGAAAAGGGCGACGTCAAGCTGACCGATGAATATCACGTCAGCGAGCACGCCTGGCGCACCGGGGGCGCGCCCTCGGGCACCTCGACAATGTTCGCAGCCATCAACAGCAAGGTCTCGGTGGACGATCTTCTTCACGGCGCCATCATCCAGAGCGGCAACGATGCCTGCATCGCACTGGCGGAGGGGATGGACGGCAATGAGACCAGCTTCGCGGCAGACATGATGACGAAGCGCGCCCGCGAGATCGGCCTGACGCGATCGACCTTCACCAATTCCAACGGTCTGCCCGATCCCGGCAACAAGATGACCGTGCGCGAACTGGCAAAGCTGGCGCGGTACATCATCCGGACCTATCCCGAGTTCTACAAGCTGTTCGGCCAGCGCGAATTCACCTGGAACAAGATCCGCCAGCTGAACCGCAACCAGCTGCTGACGTCGCTGGAGGGCGCCGACGGGCTCAAGACCGGATACACCAAGGAGGGCGGCTACGGCATGGTCGGGTCCGCGGTGCAAAATGGAATCCGCTTGATCGTCGTCGTCAACGGCCTTGAGGATTCCGAGGACCGCGCTTCGGAAGCCAAGAAGATGCTGGAATGGGGATTCCGGAACTTCGAGGCGCGAACCCTGTTCGCGGCCAATCAAACGGTCGGTTATGCCAGGGTGTTCGGCGGCGACAGCCGATCGGTGAAGCTCGCGAGCCCGGAACCGATCAAGGTCATGGTGCAGAAGAATGGCACCGATAAATTGCTCGCGCGTGTGGTCTATAGCGGGCCGGTCCGTGCGCCGATCGAGGCCGGCCAGCCCATCGGCCTGGTCCGGATTTGGCGGGGCGCCAACCTCGCCGAGGAGACCCCGGTCTTTGCGGCGGAATCGATTGGCAGGGGATCGACGATGCGGCGGGCGATCGACGGTGCGGGCGAGCTCGTCATCGGGATGTTTCGCGCCGGCGCCGAGAAGCTCTGACCATGACCCGGACGGCGGTCAAAAGAGCTCCCGGGCGCGGGCGGTTTGTCACCTTTGAAGGCGGCGAGGGATCCGGGAAGTCCACCCAAATCAAGGCGCTGGCGCAACGTCTCGATGCCGCCAAGCTGCGCGCCATCGTCACCCGCGAGCCCGGCGGATCGCCGGGTGCCGAAATCATTCGCCATCTCGTGCTGTCCGGAATGGGCAAGCTGCTGGGGGCTGATGCGGAAACCCTGCTGTTTGCCGCCGCCCGCGACGATCACGTGCGCAGCGTTATCAGGCCGGCCCTCAACCAGGGAGTCTGGGTGCTGTGCGACCGGTTTTCCGATTCGACGCGCGCCTATCAGGGCAGCCTTGGCAACGTCGCGCCTGCGGTGCTCAATGCGATGGAACGGGTGACCATCGGCGATCTCAAGCCCGATCTGACCATCATCCTCGACATTCCGGTGGAGGTCGGCATGCAGCGCGCCGCCGCCCGGCGCGGCACTGGCGCGCCCGACAGGTTCGAGGCCGAGGACATCAAATTTCACCAGCAGCTGCGCGACGCCTACCGACAGATCGCGGCAGCCGAGCCGCGGCGATGCGTACTGATCGATGCCAACGCCGATACCGCGACGGTGGCCGCGGCGGTATGGGCGGCGGTGCGCGATCGTTTGTTTGCGGTCGATGCCGGCAGCGCGGTCAATTCAGCATGAGCGCCCGTCAGGTCGAAGTGCCGATGGCGGCGCTGCATCCCCGCGAGAACACCGCGCTGTTCGGACACCGCGATGCCGAACTGGCTCTGCTTGATGGCTATCGCAGCGGGCGGATGGCGCATGCCTGGTTGATCGGCGGCGCGCAGGGAATCGGCAAGGCAACGCTCGCCTATCGCATGGCAAGGTTCGTGCTCGCCCATCGCGATCCGCTGGCCGCTGGCGTGCAGCGCGCCGCGACACTGGCGGTTGATCCGTCAGAGCCGGCCGCGCGGCTGGTCGCTGCGGGCGCCCATGGCGGCCTGCTCGTCCTCGAACGCACGCTCAACGACAAGGGGGTGATGCGGTCCGTGATCACCATCGACGAGACCAGGGAGACGATCTCGTTTTTCGGCTCGACCGCGGCAGTCGAGGGCTGGCGGATCTGCATCGTCGATGCCGTCGACGAACTCAATCCGAACGCCGCCAACGCGCTGCTCAAGATTCTGGAAGAGCCGCCGCAGCGATCGCTTTTCCTGCTGGTCAGCCACGCGCCGGCGCGGGTGCTGCCGACCATGCTGTCGCGCTGTCGCAAGCTGGCGTTGCGGCCGCTCGCGACCGACGACGTCATCGGCGCCGCTGCCCACACCGCCGGCATCGCGCCCGACGATCCGGCGCTCGCCGAAGCGGCCGCGGCCGCGGAGGGCAGCGTCGCGCGCGCGCTGACGCTGCTCGGCGGCGATGCCGTCAAACTGCACCAGCGGACCGCGGCGCTGCTCGCCACCCTGCCGCAGGTCGATCCGCGCGAATTGCATGCGCTCGGCGAGGCGCTCGGCGGCAGCGACCGGGTAGCGCTGGCGGCCTTCATCGACAGCATCGATCGCTGGGTGAGCGAGCGGCTGCGTGTCGACGGCGTAAACGCCAATGCGAACCTGCCACGCCTTGCACGGCTGGCGGAGGTGTGGGAAAAGATCAACCGCGCCGCGCGCGATACCGAAGCCTACAATCTCGAACGGAAACCACTGGTTTTCTCGGTGTTCGGGCTGCTTGCGGAAGCCATGCGGTAAATGCGCCGCGGATTGTTCTCCCTGACAGATCAATTTGAGCAACGAAGGAATTTGGTGTGGCGACGGCCAGGAAGAAAACTCCCACAAAGCGAACAGCGAAAAAGGTTCGCAGATCGCGGCGCGCCAGCCAAGCCTCCGCCGCAAAAAAGCGCGCCCAGACCGGCAAGCATGCGGTGAGGAAGGCCGCGAAAAAGACTGGCAAAGCGGCGAATAAAGCAGCCGGGAAGCCGGCCAGGAAGCGGTCGAAAAAGCCTAGCGCCAGCAAGTCCGGAGCAACGCCGCCGCAAACCAAAGTCGTCAAGAAGACGGTGAAGAAGTCGGCCAACGGTTCGAACAGGAAAGCCGCGCCCGCCGCCGCATCAGTCC
>JBDTKD010000065.1:0-3211 GCA_039935515.1 Bradyrhizobium sp. | reverse complement strand
AAACGCCGGGGCAGGACCATCACCCTGCCCCGGCGTTCTTGTTTTAGCCTTGGCGCTTACGCGGCGTTGAAGCCGGCGACCGCCTTGACCTCGAGATATTCTTCCATGCCGAATTTGCCCCACTCGCGGCCGTTGCCGGACTGCTTGTAGCCGCCGAAAGGCGCGCTGCGTTCGTTGGGCACGCCCTGCAGGTTGACGTTGCCGGCGCGGATCTGGCGGCCGACCTTGCGCGCCCGCTCGACGGTGCCGGCCGAGACATAGCCGGCAAGGCCGTAGGGCGTGTCGTTGGCGATCTTGACCGCCTCGGCTTCGTCCTTGGCGCCGAGGATGGTAAGCACCGGTCCGAAGATCTCTTCGCGCGCAATGGTCATGTTGTTGGTGACGTCGGCGAAGATGGTCGGACGCACGTAGAAGCCCTTGTTGACCCCTTCCGGCAGCCCCGGGCCACCGGCCACCAGCGTCGCACCTTCCTCGATCCCCTTCTGGATCAGCGCCTGGATCTTGTCCCACTGGCCACGGTTGACGACCGGACCGATATTGGTGCCTTCGGCGCGCGGATCGCCGGCCCTGGTCTTGTCGGCCACGCCCTTGGCGATGGCCGCGACTTCCTTCATCTTCGACAGCGGCACGATCATCCGCGATGGCGCGTTGCAGGATTGTCCGGAATTATTGAACATGTGCATCACGCCGCCGGTGACGGCCTTGGTCAGGTCGGCATCATCAAGGATGACATTCGGCGACTTGCCGCCGAGTTCCTGGCTGACACGCTTCACGGTTGGCGCGGCGCGCTTGGCCACATCGATGCCGGCGCGGGTCGACCCGGTGAACGAGATCATGTCGATATTGGGATGCTCGCTCATGGCGGCGCCGACCTCCGGGCCGAGCCCGTTGATCAGGTTGAACACGCCCTTCGGCACCCCGGCTTCATGCAGGATTTCGGCGAAGATCAGCGCCGAGGTCGGGGTGAATTCGGACGGCTTCAGGATCATGGTGCAGCCGGCGGCGAGCGCGGGCGCGACCTTGCAGGCGATCTGATTCAGCGGCCAGTTCCACGGCGTGATCATGCCGATGACGCCGACGGGTTCGCGCACCACGACCGCCGAGCCGACCGGCTCCTCGAAATGATAGCTCTTCAGGACCTCGAGCGTGGAGGCGATGTGGCCGAGGCCGGCGCCCGCCTGCAGCTTTTCCGCCATCGGCAGCGGGGCGCCCATCTCGTCGGACACGGCGGCGCCGATCTCCTTCATGCGGCCCTTGTAGATTTCGATGATCTTCGACAACAGCGCGACGCGCTCCTCGCGGCTGGTCTGCGAATAGGACTCGAAGGCGCGCCGGGCGGCGGCCACCGCCTTGTCGACGTCGGCCTTGGAGCCGAGCGCAATCTCATACATCGCCTCCTCGGTCGCCGGATTGACGACCGGCGTGGACTTCTTGACGGCGGGATCGACCCAGGCGCCGTCGATGTAGAATTGCATGCGGTTGACCATCGTGAACCTCGTGATTTCAGGGCGAATGGAGGGAGAACGGAAGCGTTCGGCAGGCATCCTTGCACGAAAGCCGGGCAATTTGAACCGCCATATGCGGGACGCCGCCTTGCAGCGGCTGCGGCATATAAAATCAGCGTTGCCGGAGAAACAAGGCCCCCCGGCGTCACACCGCCATTTTGCGATGCCGCACCGGAGCGCCGACGGTGAGGCTTTCGGCCGCATCGAGGATCGCGTTGGCGTCGAGGCCGTAGTGCCGATAGAGATCGTCGATGGTGCCGGTCTGGCCGAAATGCTCGACCCCGAGCGCCTCGACGCGATGTCCGCGCACGCTGCCGATCCAGCCGAGCGCCGCGGGATGGCCGTCGATCACGGTGACGATACCGCAGTCGCGCGGCAGCGGCGCCAGCAGTTTTTCGACCGGGCTGAGCTGGGGCACGCCGCGATCGCGGCGCTGCCGGCGCGCGGCGGTCCATCCCGAATGCAGCCGGTCCGCCGAGGTGACCGCCAGCAAACCGACATCGCGGCGGCTTTCGCCGATCAGACCGGTGGCCTCGATCGCCTCGGGCGCCACCGCGCCGGTGTAGGCGATCACCAGGTCGCAATTCGGACCGGGCTTGCGCAGCCAATAGGCGCCATCGGTGATGCCGGTCCGGAGCTCCGGCGTCATGATCCGCTGCGGCTGTTCGATAGTGCGGGTGGACAGCCGCAAATAGACCGATCCGCCCTCGCCCGCGCCTTCGCGCTGCATGTGGTCAAATCCCCAGCCCATGATGACGGCCAGTTCGTCGACAAAGGCCGGCTCGAACGCGGCCAGGCCATCCTGTGCGATCCCGATCAGCGGTGTTGCGATCGACTGATGCGCGCCGCCCTCGGGCGCCAGCGTGATGCCGGACGGCGTTGCCGCGACCATGAAGCGCGCATCCTGGTAGCAGGCGTAGTTCAGCGCATCGAGGCCGCGCTGGATGAACGGATCGTACAGGGTTGCGATCGGCAGCAGCCGCACGCCGTTGATCGCATGCGACAATCCAAGCGCCGCCATCAGGATGAACAGGTTCATCTCGGCGATCCCAAGCTCGATATGCTGTCCCTTCGGCGAAAAATCCCAGTTGAAGGTCGACGGGATCTTCTCCTGCCGGAACAGATCGGCATTTTCCGCTTTGGCGAACAGGCCGCGCCGGTTGACCCAGGCGCCGAGATTGGTCGAGACCGTGACGTCGGGCGACGCCGTGACAATGCGCGAGGCGAGCTCGGTGTCGCCGCGCGCAAGCTCGTTGAGCACGAGGCCAAAGCCCTGCTGCGTCGACATCTGCGGCGACGGCTTGAACAAAAGCTGCTGCGGCACTTCGATCGCGGGCGCGGTCAGGCGACGGCGGCCCTCGCGATTGAACGGCGCGGCGGCGAGAAAAGCCTCGAGGACCGCCGGCGGCTCGGCCAGCCCCTCGAACCTGTCCCACTCATAGCCCGGCCGGAAGTTCTGGGTGCTGCGCCATGTCTCCATCTGGGCCACCGTCATCAATCCGGCGTGGTTGTCCTTGTGGCCCTGGAACGGCAGTCCGACGCCCTTGATGGTGTAGGCGATGAAGCAGACCGGCCGGTCGTGGTCGATCGATTCGAACGCTTCGATCATGCTCGCCATGTCGTGGCCGCCGAGGTTCGACATCAGCGCCAGCAATTCTTCGTCGCTGCGTTTCTCGATCAGTTGCGACACCTCGCCCTGATCACCG